>CAZBNF010000047.1:0-8889 GCA_964493115.1 uncultured Planctomycetia bacterium
ACTATGTTTTTAATATGTATAAATACTAAGATGTCGTTTATGCCTTTATCTTCGCCCCCGCTGCTTCGCTTTGCGAAGCAAAACGACAGGGGCTCCGACAAAGGCATAAACGATATTCAAATATTATAGTTGCTATCAAGTAAAGGGTACAGTGTAGTGCTTAGTTTTGGGACTGCCGGCAGGCAGATTGAGAATCACAACGTCTGTAACAGTTTTATTTTGAAGACCTTTTCGAAGCTTTCAAGTAATCTTGCCTTAAGTACCTGCATGTCGACAGTGTGCCCCATCATCTCTTTCATAGATGTTGTTTTTATATCTTTATATCCGCAGGGGTTTATCATTTCAAAAAATCTAAGCTCCGTATTTGCATTAAGGGCCATGCCATGATATGTGACCCAGCTACTTGCGCCAATACCAATAGAGGCAATTTTACCGCGCTCAGTCCAGCATCCTGTGCGGCCCGTTATCCTGAAAGACGCTATCGCATAATGCGAAAGTGCTTTCATAGCAACCTCTTCGATACTGCGTAAGAATTTATGCATATCCCTTTCATGCTTATTTAGATTGAATATCGGATACGCGATAATCTGCCCGGGCCCATGAAAAGTAATATCTCCGCCGCGGTCAGTATGTACAATATCTATGCCAAGAGATCTGATCTTATCATGGCTTAAGATAAAATTATCTGCTGATTTCAAACGGCCTATTGTAAACACGGGCGTATGTTCTGCCAGGATAATCACGCCATCACAATTACCTGACTTTACAAGATTCAGATTTTCTTTCTGGATGATATATGCCTTATTGAAATCTATAAGGCCAAGGTCTAAAACTTTATATTTCATGGTGTGTGCTATGAGAATCTTTGTGTCGCTCATACCCTGCGTGCTATATCTAATACAGATTCGGAAAGCGTGGGGTGAGTAAAAATTGTATGGGATAAATCATCTACAGTTAAATTGTTTTTTATGGCTATGGTGAAATTGGATATAATCTCACTGGCAAGAGGGCCTAATATAGCCGCGCCCAAAATCTTTCTTGTTTTCGTTGAAAATATCAATTTAACTAAACCATCTGTTTCACCATATATATGCGCCTTGCTTACAGCAGAAAATGGCAGCCTTACTTCACCGGCATCTGGTATCTGTGTCCTTGCCTTGTCAAGGCTTAAACCAACGGTTGCGATCTCCGGGTGTGTAAAAACAGCGCTTGGAACAGCAGAATAGTCTGCCTTGCGATTTTTACCCGCTATATTATCTACCGCAAGCACCCCTTCATATGCAGCTACATGAGCTAAGGGATAACCTGCTTTCACATCTCCTATGGCATATATATGGGGGATATTTGTCCTCAACTTACTGTCAACACAAACAAAACCATTTTCAGTATCAATACCCGCTGCCTCCGGGTTTAGGCCGTCTATATTAGGCCTGCGTCCAACACACAATAATATCTTATCGCAATCTATGGCCATGCCGCCGCCTAGTCTTACCGATACCGAATCATCATTATTATCTATGGAGGCAACCTTTTCTTTTTTAAATATCCTTATTCCGTTTTTGCCAAAGGCAAGCTCAATCCTCTTGACCATCTCTTTATCAGTACCAGGCATAAGCTGATCCGCAATTTCAACTATTGTCACGCCAACACCTAATCGATTATATATTGAAGCAAACTCGCAGCCAATAAAACCTCCGCCAATAATTACAATACTTTTGGGGAGACACTTAAGAGACAGCATATCCCTGCTTGAAAGTATATTTTTATGTTCAAACTTTAAAGATTCCAATTCCGCTGGTTTCGATCCTGTCGCGATTATTATGTTTTTTGATTCAATGATATCATCGGCTGCCTGCACTTTGTTCGGGCCAAGGAACCTTGCCTCTGATTTTATAATATCAACACTCTTCATCCGCAGCAGGGATTCAGCACCGAGACGTAATTTGTCAACTACAGATTCTTTTCTGTCCGAGATTTTGGCAAAATCAAAACCATAAGACTTAACCTCTATCCCGAATTCCCCTGCCTGCTTCATCTGATAAAGCAGGTCTGCGCTTCTTGCAAAAGTTTTTGTCGGTATGCAGCCCCAGTTCAGGCAGGCACCACCTATAAGTTCTTTTTCTATAATACAGGCCTTAAGCCCCAGGCCTGCCGCTCTTATGGCCGCGGCATATCCTCCCGGGCCAGCTCCAATAATTATAATATCGTAAGTTTTATTCATAAGATAATATTTGATTTTTCTGTCAATTTGAGCTGTTATGTCGTTTATGTCTTTGCCTTCGCAGCGATGGTATTTTTGCAGATTATCTAAAATCAAGGCAAAAAAAACCAAATCGCTGCTTCGGCAAAGCCACAAACGACACCATTGATATATAAGGTAAAATAATTAGTAGTTGTCCCTAATCAATAATTTTTAATTCTGCGATTTGACTGCGGACAGATTCTGAGGCAGCATGCAGGAGTCTCTTCTCGTTTTCATCAAGCGGTATTTCAAGAATATCCTCAATGCCTGCCCTTCCAATCTGGGCGGGCACACCTAGATATATACCATGTATGCCATATTCTCCTTGTAGCATACAGGAGCATGGCATTATTTCCTGTGTATCCTCAAGAACTGCTTTCACCATCCTGAAAACGCCTGCTGAAGGCGCATAAAAAGCGCTCCCCGTTCCCAGATAAGCTACAATCTCAGCACCCCGCGATTTTGTCTTTTCTATTATATTACTTATCGTATCCTTATTCGCGGCATCACCCAATAAAATATTATCAACCTTACTCCTACTGGCTACAGGGACCATTGTCTGGCCATGCGTTCCTAACACCATGGAATCTATTCCATCAACAGGCCTGTTTAAAGATCTTGAGGCCATTAGATTCATCCTGGATGAATCAAGGCATCCTGCCATGCCAAAAACCTTTTTACTATCCAATCCGCTTTCTTTATAAACTGCGTACGAGATAATATCAAGAGGGTTTGTCACAACTATAACAACAGGGCTTGGGCTAAACCTCATGAAATTAACAGTAACATCCCTGGTTACAGCGGCGTTCTTATGGAGCAATTCTTCTCTCGTCATCCCCGGCTTTCTTGCAAGGCCTGCGGTCACTACAATTACATCGCTGTCTTTGGTATCTTTATAGTCTGATGTACCTGTAATCGTGCACCTATGGCCGATAAGAGATGCCGCATCCATAAGGTCTTCTGCTTTACCTCGGGCCGTTTGTTCAATTACATCAAGCAGGACAACATCACCCAAACCTGACTCAAGGATCCTCATTGCTGATGTGGCACCTACATTGCCCGCGCCAATAACAGTTATCTTATTACGCCTAAGGAAACTCATATCTTAAAGTCACCATGTTTTTTGAAATGCTCCACAACCCCGCCATCATCTATGATCCTTGCCATAAAATCAGGCAAAGGGGCAATACTTACCTTGTCGCCCGTACTGGTATTTAAAACACAGCCATTAATGGTATCTACTTCCAATATATCTGATTGCCGAAATCCACTCGTATCGCATTCTATCACGAGAAGGCCTAAGTTAATGGCATTTCTGAAAAATATCCTCGCAAAGGATTTCGCTATTACAGCCGATATCCCGGCATGTTTTATCGCAAGCGGTGCCTGCTCTCTTGATGAGCCGCAGCCAAAATTAATCCCTGCTACTATAAAATCTCCCGGCTTAATGGACTTATAAAATTCGGGTTTTAAGTCTTCCATAAGATGCTTTGCCAATTCTTTAGGATCCTGTATCCTGAATTTGTAACGTCCGGATATTATATAATCCGTATTTATTGAATCCTCAAACCTGTGAACACCACCTTTAAGCTTCAAACTTTCATCTCCTTGGGTCTGTAATCTTTCCCTTTACAGCGGATATCGCTACTGTTGCCGGTGAGGCAAGATATATAAAGGCGTTTGGGTTACCCATCCTGCCTTTAAAGTTTCTGTTTGCTGTTGATAAAACTATCTCACCGTCTGAAGGCACTCCATTATGGGTACCGACGCATGGCCCGCATCCAGGCGTAACTACATTGGCTCCTGCTTCAACAATGGCCTTTATAATACCTGATTTCATAGCATCTAAGAATACATCTCTTGAGGCAGGGGCAACTATAAGCCTTACACCGGGGCTTACCTTTTTACCCCTTAAAATAGATGCCGCTATCCTTAAATCCTCGATCCTGCCGTTTGTGCATGTGCCGATAAATGCCTCGTCTATAGGCTTGCCTGTCAGTTTGTTTATATCGACAACGTTATCAACAGAATGCGGCTGAGCTATCTTAGGTGAAATTTTTCCCGCGTCATAATATTTTATGTTTTTATACCGGGCATCTTTATCCGCGTAAACAGCCTTTTGCCTCTTTGTGGTCCATTGTTTTAACCATAGGCTGGTTTTTTTATCCGGCGGTATTATGCCGAACTTGGCCCCCATCTCAACGGCCATGTTTGTTATCGTAAAGCGCGCATCCATTGAAAGAGCATCTATAGCAGGCCCATAAAATTCAACAGAATCGTATGTCGCGCCATCAGCGGTAAGATCACCTATTATATGAAGTATAAGATCTTTGGAATAAACACCTTTTTTTAGCTTTCCTTTTACAACTATCTTAAGTGTCTCGGGAACCTTAAACCAGTTTTTACCGCTGGCAAGGGATATAGCAAGGTCTGTTGAACCAAAACCTGTGGCAAGGGCGCCCAGGGCACCGTATGTACACGTGTGTGAATCAGCGCCAACCACAAGATATCCTGGCATGACATTACCTGATTCAACCACAACCTGATGGCAGACACCGCATCCTATATCATAAAGTTTAAGGCCCTTATCTTTTGCAAAATCCCTCATCTTTTTATGTATCGCGGATACCCCCATATTAGGGGATGGCGCGCTATGGTCTATTATCATGCAAAATTTTGATTTAGCGGACAGGTTTTCGACCTTCATCTTGTTTATGGCATCAATGATAAGGCCGCTGGTCCCGTCCTGTCCAAGACAAAAATCTATTTTACAAAGCGCATAATCCCCGGGCTTCAATCTTTTACCGGAATGCGCGCTTAATATCTTTTCAGCTATTGTTTGAGCCATTTTTCTATCCTGTCTAAGCCTTCTTTAATGTTTTCCATGCTTGTGGCAAAACTTAACCTTATATATCCAGGGCTGCCAAAACCTTCGCCGGGAACAACAGCTACCTTTGCCTCATCAAGCAGCCTATCCGCCAGCTTTAATGTATTACCACTTATTTCTGATACATCTACAAAACAATAAAAGGCCCCCTTGGGTTTAAAGCATGATATATTATCCATTTTATCTATACGGGCTGTCATATAATCTCTTCTCTTTTCAAACTCTGCCTTCATATTTTCCACTGAACCGTCTTCTTTTGTAATAGCCGCGAGAGCCGCTTCCTGGCTTATGGAGGAAGGGTTTGAGCTTGAATGATCCTGAAGATTAGCTATGGCACCGGTAAGCGACTTGTCTTTTGAGGCAATGTATCCTATTCTCCAGCCGGTCATAGAATATGTTTTAGACATACCATTTACTATTATTGTCATATCCTTGCCTTCATTTCCCAACGACGCAGGGGAAACAGCTTCCAGCCCGTCATAGACAAGCCTATCATATATTTCATCACTGATAATATTTATATCTTTGCCTCTTAACAAGTGGGTTATTTCCGAAAGTTCATCTTTGCTGTATAAACAACCCGTTGGATTTGAAGGAGAGTTTATAATAACAGCCCTTGTCCTGCTTGTTATCCGTTTAGCCAGCTTATCTGGAGTTACTTTAAAACCCTCATCCGCTTTTGTTACTACTATAACAGGCCTTGCTTGGGCAAGCCTTATCTGCTCAACATAACTAACCCAATAAGGGGCTATTGTTACGATTTCATCGCCTTTATTGCATATTGCCTGAAATATGTTATAAAGCGAATGCTTAGCGCCATTGGAAACTATTATATCACCTGGCTCATAATCAAGCTTATGAGAGGTTGATAATTTTTTGCATATAGCCTCACGAAGCTCGAGTGTGCCTGCGCTTGGAGTATATTTAGTCTTACCTGATTTTATAGCTTCAATGCCCGCTTCTTTTATATAATCCGGGGTATCAAAATCAGGCTCACCCGCGCCAAAGCTTACGACATCTATGCCCTTGGTTTTCATCGCCTTTGCCTTTGACGTTATGCCTAAAGTTGCCGATGGCTGCACGCTCTTTATACGTTCTGATAAAAACATATATTGTCCTTTCATATATAAGTAAGTATAAATATTACATTATATCGGGAATAATGTCAAGAACGGTTCTTAAGCGGGTTACGTCAAGAAAATTCTATTAAAAAATTAGAATACACTTAGTCCTGCCTTTACGCCGCCTGCCTTATTGCAAGGGTTGTTTTTTGTGAGAGAGGCACAGGCTGTGCAGATACAGCGTGTGTTGGTTGTGTAGATAGCAAAGGTTGCGATGGCTGAGATGTCATGGCGTTTTCAATGCCCGATATTAAGCGTGAGCTAGTTCTTCTGTTTAAATTAGCGGCATCAAATCCCCTGTTTTGCAGTGAAAAGATCTTAAGCCTAACAACTGCACTGATAACATGTTTGAGAATATTTGACATTTCTTCTGATGTTGCATAATGAATAAAGGAAAAGGTAGGTGCATGAACAACAAGCACCCCTTCTTCCCAGCAGATAAAAGGAGTTTTTTCACCGTCAACCGTAAAAAGTTCCTTTTCATCCATTCCTTTTACTGTTGCCAAAATAATATGCCGCAAGAAAAACCCCGGGACAGATTCTGCCTTGCTCTTTATATGTTCTATTATCTGGCGCTTTGCAAAACTCGTGGGATTTTCAAGGCTAAAGGCGCCTTGTATAAGTAAGGATTCTTCTGTTGTGTCAATAGCATTGCGCCGAGTGCCTGCTGAATCATCGCCTGTGGTGTAATCGCCAATAACAGCTTGCTGTTGAGCCGGAGGCAAAACATAAGGGAACCCGCGTATTCGTTCCATAATATGAACATATTCTTCGAATGTATTATTTTTTGACAGGGCAAAAGGTATAAATGCTCCCTGCGAAGGATGCGCAAGCCAATCTCTAAATTCAGAACCCGGTACAGCCAAGGTTTTAAGTGTTTCGCGAGATACTTCTAATGAAATACCAATACCTTGTTTTGGCCAAAAACTGATGCTTGGATGTAAGACATACCCCATCCGTGGCAGGCTTGAAACAGTATCCACTATAATAGTCTTGTTTTCCTCTATGCGTAATAGCTGTAGATCTCCTATAGCTTCAGGCTCTAGAGCCCTTACCCTTTTAGCTACAGACAATGCGTTTTCCAATATTTCAACGATTGCATCGGTTGTGGCAAATGCGCTGTATTCTGATAGATGTATGCCAATAACCCAATTACGGGCCAAATCTAGTATGAGCTTACGCACGCGTTCATCCATAAGATATGTTCTCGGGATAACAAAGCTCGCCTCCCTGAACCCAGAGACCGGATAAACAGGCGTACTTCCGTCTGGATTAAGCGCACACAAATGTAGAGAAGTGTCTTCCCACTCTTTAATTATTGCTCCACTTATGACAACGTGCTCTTCTGCGCTACGCATAGTAGGCTGGGAAAATTCTATAGATTTAACAGTTATAATGTTAGAAAGCGCACCAGCAAAATCATCAACGATCGCTTTATATTCTTTATCGGAAACCTGTAAAGGCATTGGCAGGCCTGGTTGCATTAACTGCGTAACCTTAAGCACTGCCTTGTCTAATATTCTTCGCATAAGCTCATAGCCTTCCCTCCCCTGCCCCGCTGAACTGGTTTTTGGGGTGGGGGCGGATGGCTTGGTAGAAGCAGGTATTGTATCGCTGGAATCTTCGTTATCAATAATATGCTGTTGCCTTGCGGAAGAGGATTTGGCAGCACTTCGATTAAGTCTAATAACAACATATTGCTGTTTTTCACTTATACCTGGCGGGGGTGGCAATCCTCTTTTTAGTTCGTAAAGAATATCACCTTGCGTATACCTTTCCAAAAGTTCTCTCCCAAGCATATCTTGATCAAAAATATCATATTGATGTGTCGCTAAATACGAATAGCCCGCATTACGTACCTCATCCCTAAATTGGCGTCTTAATAAAGTGCCTATATTTTTACCTCTATAACCTGGCTTTACTTGCCATGACATTTCATAAAATACTTTGTTTATATCAAGTCTTAAATCAGTAAAATTAGTCTCGGGCACACCACTCTGCGGCAATCCAAATATATAGCCAATTACTTCATGTGTTTCTGTATCAGTTGCTATAATAGTTATACTCCTTGGATTTTTAAGAAATCTCAATAATACCTGATCTGGCATGCGGCGCTCTTTATTTATATTCCTTTCTAATATCAAAAGATCGTGTATTATATCAGCATGTAGCTGCTCTATCTTTTTGAAAATAATTTCAGGCCCTTTCTCTTTCAAGTCTTTTACAGAAAGTAAATCAAGTGTTGTATTTTGTACAATGCTCTTATCTGCTGATGCTGACAAAACAGTTTGACCCGCTAACTTACTCGCCACAGGCCTAAGAGCATCTTCCGATAGCGGATAAAGTAGAGTGTATAGCGTAGAGTCTACTCCTATACTCTGGCAGGAGAAGCTAAGTATAATTAGAAGTGTTATTAGTTTTTTAAGTGTGTGTGTCATAATAATAGAAAGACCCCCAGTGTTTATTCCGTGCCAGGGGTTTTGCGTATTCTTTAATGCTTTATAAAAGATATTAATAGTATAGCAAAAAAATATACCCGCGTCAAGTGAAAAATATGAAATGATCCGGGTTTATGTATTAATGCGTAACAGTTCAGCTTTCTGCAGAGAATACCCTCAGTCATTGCGATCCGCCGTATA
>CAZBNF010000048.1:0-1365 GCA_964493115.1 uncultured Planctomycetia bacterium
TCATTTAAACTTAGCCACTTCGGAACTCCGCGATCCTTATTCACCTTTAAACTCTCTTCCATTCTCTTTGAGTCTTTAGGGTCAACTATAACATGGACTACATCACCCTTTTTAACAAGAAAAGAGGGTATATTAACCCCTACATCATTTACCCGAACCATGCTGTGCCTTACCATCTGTCTTGCCTGAGCGCGCGAAGACGCAAAGCATGCCCTGAAAATTACATTATCCAGCCTTCTCTCAAGCATCTGAAGCAGCGTTTCGCCCGTAATACCTTTTTGTTTTTCCGCCTTTTGGAAATAGCCTCTAAATTGCTTTTCAAGAATACCATAAATACGCTTTACCTTTTGCTTTTCTCTAAGCTGCATACCATAATCTGAAACCTTCGTCCTCCTGCCTTTGCCCTGGCCATGTTGGCCCGGACTATAGCCCCTCTTATTAAAAGAGCACTTCTCGCTCATACACCGTGCACCCTTTAAAAAGAGCTTTATCCCCTCTCTTCTGCATAACCTGCATACTGCTCCTATACGCCTTGCCATTTTTACTCCTCGATTTTATATACTCGCTACACTCTTCTTCTCTTAGGCGGCCTGCAGCCATTATGTGGTATAGGCGTAGTATCTGTAATAGAATTAACCTGTAAACCCGCTGCCTGTATAGCCCTTATAGTAGATTCTCTACCTGCGCCTGGGCCTTTTACAAATACATCTATCTTCTGCATTCCGAAATCTTTTGCTTTTTTAGCCGCCTTATCCCCTGCTATCTGAGCAGCAAAAGGCGTTGATTTCTTAGACCCCTTAAAACCGCTTCCACCACTTGTTGCCCAACAAAGTGTATTACCCTGCATATCCGTTATAGTAACTATGGTATTATTAAAAGTTGCCAATATATAAGCAAGGCCGTGCGGTACATTTCGTTTAACCTTCTTTTTTGCCTTAGGTTTTTTTGCCACTTTTCTTTCTCCTGTTGTTTATCCCTGATTACTTCTTTCTCATAACTCCGACGGTACGTTTCGGACCTTTCCGTGTGCGCGCATTAGTTTTGCTGCTTTGGCCTCTTACCGGCAGGCCTTTTTTATGCCGCTGGCCGCGATAAGTACCTATGTCCATGTGGCGCTTTATGTTTCCGGCAACATCCCTTCGCAAATCCCCTTCAACCATATAGTTTTTATTGATAGCAGTTGTAATCTTAGCTATCTCTCCTTCGGTCAGGTCTTTTGCCCTTACATTCGGGTCTATCTGGACAATTTTCAACACTTTGTTTGAAAGCGTCCTGCCTATTCCATGAATATAAGTTAATGAAATCTCTATCCTTTTTTCTTTTGGTATATCTACACCACAGATTCTCGGCATCTCTTTACTCCCT
>CAZBNF010000048.1:1465-4833 GCA_964493115.1 uncultured Planctomycetia bacterium
TTTTTCTTTTGGTATATCTACACCACAGATTCTCGGCATCTCTTTACTCCCTCATCTCTTATTTATCTGATATAATACAATGAACAATGAACTAACTAGCCCTGCCTCTGTTTATGCTTTGGGTTTTTGCAGATTACCCTTACAACATTATTCCTTCTTATAACCTTACATTCTGAGCAGATCTTTTTAACAGATGACCTTACTTTCATAATATCACTTCTCCCGATAAATAATTCTGCCTTTTGTTAAATCATAAGGAGATAATTCCAGCTTAACCTTGTCTCCCGGCAGTATCCTGATAAAATACATTCTCATCTTTCCTGAAACATGAGCAAGCACGCGGTGCCCATTTTCAAGCTCAACCTTAAACCTGGCATTAGGCAATGCTTCTAATATTGTTCCTTCGACCTCTATTGCTTCTTCTTTCATTCTATTCCTTCTGTCAGAATCTCAGGGCCTTGGCCTGTAATGGCAATTGTATGCTCAAAATGGGCGCTGAGGCTACGGTCTCTGGTCACGGCTGTCCAGCCATCAGATAATACTTCCATATCCGGCTTCCCCGCACTTATCATAGGCTCTATAGCAAGCACCATTCCTTCTTTTAGCCTTACACCCATGCCACGCTGGCCAAAATTAGGTATTTGCGGGTCTTCGTGTAAATTAAGGCCAATTCCATGACCTACAAATTCTCTTATAACAGCAAAACTATTTTCTTTAGCGCATTCCTCGATGGCGCAGGATATGTCAGATACCCTGCATCCAATGGCAGCAAGTTCTATCGCTTTTGATAATGCTTTTCTTGTAACATCTATAAGCTTGACTGCCTGACTTGTTATCTGGCCGACAGCAACTGTGACAGCAGCATCCGAAAAATAACCATCAAGCTCTACCCCCGCGTCTATGCTGATAATATCGCCTTCTTTCAAGATTCTTTCTCCTGGTATGCCGTGGACTATCTCTTCATTTACAGAGGTACATATTGACTTTGGAAACCCCTTATACCCAAGAAACGCGCAACGGGCATTGGCGGCTATTATTTGTTTTCTGGCCCACTCATCCAAAGAGCTTGTGGTAATACCCTGTTTTACCATCTTTCTTAAGCCTGCCAATATATCGACTAAAATCCTTGATGCTTTTCTTATCCCATCAAGCTGGCTGGGGGATTTCAGCTCTATCATAACAACCCTTCACTGCCAAAGAGCTCATAAAGAACATCGTAAAGCTGCCTTACATCAAGATCTCCTGATACTGTCTTAAGCGTTGACCGCTTTCCGTAATAATCTATTAATTCCTGGGTCTGCTGCTGGTAAACATCAAGTCGTTTTAGAACAGTGTCTTCCTTGTCATCATCCCTTTGGTAAAGCTCGCCATTGCAATGATCGCATACATCTGCTTTTTTAGGTGGTATATTCTGTATATGAAAGATACTTCCACACTGCCTGCATACCCGCCTTCCGGTAAGTCTTTTCAATATAATCTCTTTGGATGTCTTCATATATATAACCATATCCAGATTCATCCCAACAAGATCCAAGGCTTTATCAAGCGCCTCTGCCTGATTTCTGGTACGCGGGTATCCATCAAGTATAAAACCAGAGGTTTTTATGTCCTCTTTTTTAAGCCGCTCTACTACTATCTGGTTGACTATATCATCGGGTACAAGTACACCGCGGTTCATACAATCAGAAAGCCGCTCCCCAAGTTCACTGCCGCTTTTTTTCACCTCTCTAAATATATCACCTGTCGATATATGAACGACATCCAGTTTATCAGAAAGAACCTTTGCCTGCGTTCCTTTGCCAGCTCCCGGAGGGCCCAATAAGACTATTCTCAACGCCTGCTCCTTATCTTGCCCTTTTTAAGAAATCCTTCATAATGTCTCATAAGAAGCTGGGATTCGACTTGTTTCATGGTGTCAAGCATAACACCAACCGTAATAAGTATAGCAGTCCCTCCAAAAAAACTTGCAACAAGATAGGGTATCTTGAGGGCCTTGCTTATCAGATCAGGTGATATTGCTATTATTGCTAAAAATATAGCTCCCGGCAGAGTAACCCTGTTTAATATACGCTCAAAGTACTGGGCTGTCGGCTTACCGGGGCGTATACCTGGTATAAAACCGCCATACTTCTTCATATTATCAGAAACCTCTACAGGATTAAACGTAATAGCTGTATAAAAATAGCAGAAAAATATTATCAAAAGAGAATAAAGTATGCTGTATATAAAGCCCTGCCTTAATAAAAAATTCGCGGCATTCTGAAAGGCCGCGTTAGGTATAAAACCCGCGATAGTAGCGGGAAACATTAAAAGTGATTGAGCAAATATAATTGGTATAACGCCCGCATGATTTACACGAAAGGGTATATAAGTGCTTTGCCCGCCATAAACCTTTCTGCCTATTATCCGCTTAGCATACTGGACAGGGATTCTCCTCTGGCCTTGTGTTATCATTATAACCGCAACTATAACTGATACCAGTAGAATGACCATAAAAATAAGCTTAAATACGCTTACCTGAGTTTGTGCCCCTGATGAAGGGGATAGGAGCATAGCGAGCTGCCTTATAGCTACAGGCAGCCTTGAAATTATGCCAGCTGTAATAAGTATAGACATTCCATTACCTATACCGTACTCTGATATCTGCTCTCCCAACCACATGATAAAAGCCGTACCGCTTGCAAATGTCAGAACAGTCAGAAGCCTAAAACCCAATCCGGGAAACTGTACAATCTGCATACCCTGAAAATTAGCCGGGTTCTCAACCCATAAACTTATAAAAAATGACTGGACGATAGCAAGTATTACAGTACCATACCTCGTATACTGGGTTATCTTTTTTCTTCCGTCTTCACCACCTTCTTTTGCAAGTTTTTCAAGTGAGGGTACAACTGTTGTAAGAAGCTGCATTATGATTGAAGCAGATATATACGGCATTATACCCAAAGCGAATATAGTAAGCTTTGATATAGCGCCTCCACTAAACAGGTCCATAATACCAAAGAGCGTTCCGCCTGCTGTTCTTGCGATATTATCAAAGAACTGGGACAATGCCGCTCCATCAATACCCGGAGTCGGTATATACCCACCTATCCTGTAAACTGCTACTAAAGCAAAAGTTAGTAATATTTTTTTTCGCAGGTCAGGTATTTTAAATATATTGCTTAGTGCTGCAAACATATGTCTCGGTTTCAGGTTTTAGGTTTTAGGTTTTAGGTTTTAGGTTTCAGGTTTCAGGTTTTAGGTTTTAGGTTTCAAGGCCTGCCTGCCGGTAGGCAGGCCTGCCTGCCGGTAGGCAGGCTATCCGCCATAACTATCTTGTCATTGACTCTGCGCTTGATAGGCGATGGTTTATCTAGAACAACCAC
>CAZBNF010000048.1:4933-6310 GCA_964493115.1 uncultured Planctomycetia bacterium
CTATCTTGTCATTGACTCTGCGCTTGATAGGCGATGGTTTATCTAGAACAACCACTTTGCCTCCTAAGCTTTCTATGGCAAGCCTGGCTTTTTTGCTGAAACCATGGGCACAAACCTCAACCTTCCTTTGGAGCTTATCAGAATTTAATACTTTCACAAGAGAGAGCTTGTCTTTTATCAGGCGCTTTTTTTTCAAAGCATCCAAAGTTATGACATCTCCGTCTGAAAAAAAGTTCAGCGACCCTGTATGGACTATTTGATAATCACGTTTGTATTTGTTAGTGAAACCTCTTTTTGGCAGCCTTCTGGCTAATGGCATCTGCCCGCCTTCTCCTCCCTTGTACTTCTTTGTATTACCTCGGGCTGATTGCCCCTTATGGCCTCTACATGCTGTTTTGCCATGCCCGGAACCCTGCCCTCTGCCGCGCCTCTTAGTCTTCTTATTTGCGCCTTTTGGCACTTTTAAATAATCCATTATAGTCATTTTATTTCCGCTCTTTTATTTGGAGTCCTCGTTATCAGACTCACGAACTCTGTCTTTTGACATCAACTCTTTGAAGCCCGTTGCCGTTGCCTTAACAATATTAAAAGGATTATTTGACCCTAAACATTTCGTTAAAATATCCCTTATCCCTGCCGCATCGCACATAGCCCTCGTCGCCCCTCCGGCTATAACGCCTGTACCCTCACCTGCCGGTTTTAAGAGCACCCTGGCTGCGCCATAAACACCCATCACCTCGTGGGGTATCGTAGATCCATTCAGGGACACTTTAAACATTGTCTTTTTAGCATCATTCAAGCCTTTTTTTATGGCATCGGCTACTTCATTCGCTTTTCCAAAACCATATCCTACACTACCCTTCCTGTCGCCCACAACTACAAGCGCGCTAAATCCTATCTTTTTTCCGCCCTTTGTTACCTTTGAGGTACGGTTTATGGAAAGGACTTTCTCAAACATATCATCCGTTGCCTGCTGTCTTATAAAAGCGCTATGGCCTTTTGAGGCAGCACCACTTAAGCCTTCTCCCCGTTTTGCCGTGGGCATTGCTCCTTTTACTGTTCTTGATAAATTTTTATCAGCCAAAATCTTAACCTCCTATTAAAAAACTAAACCTTCCTTGCGTACGGATTCGGCAAAGGCCTTTACCCTGCCATGATATTGCCTTCCCCCTCTGTCAAAGACTACATTTTTTATACCTTTTTCTATGGCCTTTGACGCAAACAATTTACCCATAGATGTAGCGGCAGAAATATTGCCCCCATAGCTTATGCTTTTCTTTGATTCCTTGCCAAAGGTAGATAATGACAAAAGCGTCCTTGATTCTATATCGTCTATGAGCTGTGCTGATAGATTCTTTAATGATCTGTACACACACA
>CAZBNF010000048.1:6410-8776 GCA_964493115.1 uncultured Planctomycetia bacterium
TCTATATCGTCTATGAGCTGTGCTGATAGATTCTTTAATGATCTGTACACACACAACCTCGGTTTTTGGGCTGTGCCAACAATCTTTTTTCTTAAACGTTTATGCCTTAATTGGCTTTGTAAAATCCTCTTCTTCTGCATTTTTGATTTATCCCTTATCTTTCAACCTTTTAACGTTTAAGATTTTTACGCAACTGTCTTTCCTGCCTTTTTCCTGACATGCTCACCAGCATATCTTATACCTTTTCCTTTATAGGGTTCCGGCTTATAAAAAGCCCTGATCTTTGCCGCGACCTCACCGACAAGCTGTTTATCGATTCCTTGTACAGCTATTTGCGTAGGCTTAGGGACTTGTATGTTTATGCCGTCAGGTATATCAAATTCAACAGGGTGTGAAAAACCCAGATTGAGCACTAATTTCTTGCCGTTTATCTGCGCCTTGAATCCTACCCCTTGTATTTCCAGTTCTTTTGCAAATCCTTCTACGACACCTTTGAGCATATTGTTGGTAAGAGCTCGGATTAAACCATGTTTCATCCTGTGGTCTTTTGTATCAGATAGCCTTTTTATTAAAATTTTATCCTCAGCATATTCTGCTTTTATCCCATAAGGCAAACTCAATGTTAATTTTCCTTTTGGGCCTTCAAGCATCACAGATTTCTCATCTATACTGACCTTTACTCCATCAGGTATCTTAATTGGCTGTTTTCCTATACGTGACATATTTTATCCCCTACCATACATAGCAGAGTGGTTCTCCGCCAATTTTTAATTCCCTGCACTCTACGTCTGTCAATACTCCCTTTGATGTAGATAATATCGCTATGCCTCTGCCGCCCAATACCTCAGAAATTTCATCTGTTTTTTTATAAACACGTAACCCTGGCTTGGATATCTTCTTTAAGCTTGTTATAGCGGGGATTTTGCTCTTATCCTTTGAATATCTCAAATAAACCTTTAACCTTCCCTGACGATTATCTTTCATCACACGATAATCTTTTATAAAACCTTCTCTTTTTAATATCTCGCATATTGATTTGCGCATCTTGGAAAGAGGGCATTCAAGGCTGTCCTTCTTAACAGAAGAGGCATTTCTTATGCACGTGATAAAATCAGCTATAGTATCTGTCTGTGCCATTGTTCATTGCTCCTTGGTGTAGTTCATTGTTCATTCCTGCCTGCCGGCAGGGTTCATTGTTTCAGCTGTCAACTATCAACAATGAACTATTAACTAAATTACCAGCTTGCTTTAGTGACTCCGGGTATTTCTCCGCGAGAGGCAAGTTCTCTAAAACATATCCTGCAAAGTTTAAATCTTCTTATAAATCCACGCGGCCTTCCGCATAACATGCAACGGTTGTAAAAACGCACACTAAATTTGGGTTTTCTCTTCTGCTTTTCTATTAATGCTTTCTTTGCCAATTTTTACTCCTGTGTTTCGCCATTATTTCTGTGCAAATGGCATACCAAACAATCTTAGGACTTCATAAGATTCTGCGACCTTTGAAGAGGTCATTGTTATTGTTACTGTCATGCCCTTGACTTTAGTCACCCTGTCTATATCAAGTTCAGGAAATATTGTGTGCTCCCTGAGCCCGAGGGAATAATTACCTTGTTTGTCAAAAGACTTGCCAGATACGCCTCGAAAATCCTTGATCCTGGGCAAAGCCACATTTATAAGACGGTCTAAAAATTCATACATTTTCTGCCTGCGTAAAACTACTGCGCAGCCAACCGGAGAACCTATTCTTGTTTTAAAATTTGAAATTGCTTTTTTTGATTTTGTGATAACCGGTTTTTGGCCTACCAGTTGAGCCAGTTCTTTTTCGGCATCTTCCGCGATTTTGCCCTCATTGGCTGCCAGGCCTATGCCCATATTTACTGTTATCTTCTTGATACGGGGTACCTGAAATCTATTTTTGTATGAAAATTTATCCATCATCACAGGCACTATTTCGTCCGCGTATTTAAGCTGCAATCTCGGCTTCTTTATTTCTTTTATATCCATGTCCATCCCTGGTTCAAGAAGATTGGCTTCGCCCCGAACCAAATTCTGAAATTTGGTTCGGGGTTCGGCAATAACCTAATGCAATCTTCGAAGTGGTATGGTATTTATACTTTCCTATACCATAAAAAATCAAATTGTTTCTTTGCATATTCTGCAGACTCTAACCTTGGACTTATCTGAAAGCACGCTGAACCCTATGCGCGCTGGCTTGCTGCACCTTGTACATAGAATAGAAAGCTTTGAAACATTCATAGGGCTTTCCTTGTGCATTATACCGCCCTTTGGGTTGTCCTGAGTCTTTTTAGCATGTTTTGCAAAATAATTTATGCCCTCTACAATAGCTTTATTCTTTGCAGGAA
>CAZBNF010000049.1:0-8634 GCA_964493115.1 uncultured Planctomycetia bacterium
TGCGCTCCTGGGATTGTGGATTTCGATGACCGGAAGCCGGAAAATGATTCCGATGCTCCCAAAGGGGCCAGGCAGGAGTATAAGGGAACTGTTTGAGAAACTTCTCGAGGCGGGAAAGTTAACACCGGTCATAGATAGGTGTTACGCATTGAATGAGGTTCCTGAGGCTTTTCGATATTATGAAAAAGGACACGCCCGAGGAAGAGTCGTCATTGAAATTTGTTAATATTATTTAAAAAAGGAGTATAAAAGTGAATTCAAATAATTGTACCCCCAGACTTTTAGGAATAGCGTTTTTTAGTGTTGCAGTACTAAGCATAGCCCAGATGTATCTGTCTCTTTTCACTCTTTTATCCGGCAGTATATCCGATAGCCTTGTTAATATTTCAAATAACCTTACACAGATGCGGATAAGCATTCTGCTTGGACTATTTACCAGTGTTGGAATAGTTGTCCTGGCAGTCCTGCTTTTTGTAGTCTTGCACAAACAGAATAAGGCTATAGCTCTGGTAGCCCTTGGATGGTATTTGGCAGAAGCCATACTTCTTGCTGTCAGCAAAATAGGTGCTTTCGCTCTAATACCTCTAAGCCTGGAATATGTAAAAGCAGGAACCCCGGATTCTTCCTATTTTCAGATTTTAGGCACTTTATTCTTCGGTGTTGATAGATGGGGGGATACTATACATATGTTGTTTTTTTGCCTGGGCGGGATACTGTGGTATTACCTGTTTTATAGATCAAAGTATATTCCACGGGTTTTATCTGTCTGGGGCCTATTAGCAGTCTCTCTGGCATTAATAGGAACCCTGTTAGTGATTTTTGATCTTGAGCCCTTAATAATTTTGGTCATTCCAAACGGATTGTTTGAATTAACCATTGGGCTATGGCTTATGCTCAAGGGGATTAGACTATACAAGATAGAATCCTAAAAACTATAATAGCCAACACCACCTTGAATTCTTGCTAACTGCTGTGGGAATTAAATAGAATTAAATAGGGACAGAAACTTATTTTTATTGACATCACTTTTGCGAAGACATATCATCCTCCTTTCTCTTTTAATTTTTTAAAATTAACAGCAACAACAGCTAATTTTTTACTATTTGTTGTTGTTGTATTAATATTAAGGTGTAAAAAAATTGAAAAAGACTAATTCTTTTAACTGCTGGTGGCGAGTCAATAAGACAAATATACATTCTTGAAGTGTGGCAAACGAAACGTCCCCCTGACACACACTGCAGCAACGCGTGTTATAAAGCAAAAAACGAATAAACTTGTGGACGTCTATAAGATTTGAATAGTAAAAAAAATTATAAGACAAGGAGGAAAGTTGGTTGAAGGAACTGCTTTCAGGAGTGCATGAAGCAATAGGACAAACGCCGATGGTCAATTTAAGCCGGCTTGTAAAAGCATACGGAGCGGAAGGAAGAATATATGCCAAACTTGAATACTTGAATCCGGGATTCAGTAAAAAGGATAGAATAGGATTACAGATGATTGAAGAGGCTGAGAAAAATGGGAGTTTGAAAAAAGGACAGCCAGTCGTCGAATTGACTAGTGGAAATACCGGAACAGGTCTGGCCATAGTATGTGCCGTGAAAGGATACAAATTTATAGCAGTCATGTCCAAAGGAAATTCTACCGAGCGGGCCAGAATGATGAAAGCTTTGGGAGCAGAAGTCGTTCTGGTAGACCAGACAGCGGGCTCACCCGTTGGTCAGGTTTCCGGTGAAGATCTTAAATTGGTAGAAAAGGAAGCAAAAAAAATAACCGAGGAATTGAACGCTTTCAGGGCGGATCAATTTCATCTTATAAGCAATATTCATGCTCATGAATACTTTACCGGCGAAGAAATATGGGAACAGTGTAGCGGGGATGTCGATGTTTTCCTGGATTTTCCTGGAACTGCCGGTTCATTTACAGGATGCGCAAAAGCATTAAAAAAACACAAACCCGGTATACGCTGCTATATTGTGGAGCCGGCAACAGCTGCCTATTTAGCTAACAAACCTATTACGCGTTCCAACCATAGGATACAGGGCGGCGGATATTGCATGGACCTTCCTTTTTTAGAGAGAGAACTGGTGTCTGATTATTTGGTTGTTTCCGATAATGAGTCAATTGACGCCGCCAGAAGTCTTGCTAAAAGGGAGGGAATCTTTGCAGGCTTTTCATCAGGTGCAAATGTAGCAGCAGCATTGAAACTATTGAGCGGTGTAGAGAAAAATAAATCAATAGCTTTACTAATAAATGATTCAGGACTTAAATATCTAAGTACTGATCTTTATGCTTTTTAACAGATTAACAGAGACGAAACGTAATTATATAGTATAAAGAAATGTATGGCTACAGGTTTACTTCAAAATGTCAATCTATTCTGAAGAAAACAATACAGAAATAAAAGAAATAGCTTTTTTGTAAACTTGTGAATCTTGACCCCGATCTTTTCCCTGGTAGAGCAAAGCATAGCGATTAAAAGAATCAAGCGGGAAAATGAAATGTGGCATTGCAAGACAGTATCTGATCCCTTTAGTTTCCCTTCAAATTTAGTAGATTTAGAGATACAAGGTACAAAAAGGATTAATAATGAAAAAATCTTTTAATAAAATAGCTCCAATAGTAAGCATTCTTTCAATTGGCATGCTGTCGCTAAGCATGCTGGAGCCTATTCTACCACTTTACCTGATCCATGTCGGTTTTTCCTCAAAAGCGACGGGAGTGATGATTTCGTTCTTATGGCTTGGTATGATTATCGGCGAGAGTTCATGGGGATGGATAGCTGACAAGATAGGAATTAGAGTCCCAATGATTTGGGGAACCTTAGTTAGCGGGATAATATTGCTTGGATTTTTATTAGCCAAAGGGACATATATTGTTTTCATTGCAATATTATGTTTGGGATTATTTCGGTCTGCAGTCTTTGGCCCAGCTCGGGGGTTTGTAGGAAAACATGCTCCTGCATTTAGAAAAGCCGCATTTATGGGAATAATTACAGTTGTAATCGGTGGCTCTAAAAGTCTTGGGGCTCTGTCGAGCGGACTTCTTGCCAGCAGTTTGGGGTACAGCTGGGTAATTTATATAACTATCGGGATCTATATTCTAGGTGGCTTAATAACAATTATTATCCTTAGGGATTTAAAATATAATACCCCCAAGCTTTTACCAGTAAATAAGCATTTATTTACTAAAAATTTAAAAAACTATCGCTGCATGTTTTCTTTATGCGCAGTAACCAGCTGTGAATTATTTGGATTAGGTTTATTTACAACTTTTCTACCGCTTTTCATTACTCAGGTTGCGGGTCTTAGCGTTACTTTCGTTGGTGTTATTTTTACAGTGAGAGGAATAATTACTATGATATTTGGAGTTCCCATGGGAACATTGGCTGATCGCAAAGGTAAAAAATTGTTAATGATAATTGCTCTTGCGACGTCAGCCGTTAGCATGATAGGAATTTCTGTAGCTAACAACCTCCTATGTCTTTTAGTATCTGTCGCTATATTTGAAATAGGTTTGGTTACCTATAGCCCCGCGGCATTAGCTCTGCTCTCGGATTCTGTACCTTCTGAACACCAGGGGTCAGCGATGGGGATATACGGAGGTATATGCGAAAATACAGGAATTATGGCTGGAGCATTTTCGGGGGGATTTGTCTGGAATATTTTTGGACCACGAGCAACCTTTTTGTTGGGGAGCCTGGTATGCATAATAGGAATAATTATGTGTTCATTTTTAAATATCGAAAAAATGGAATGTGTCAATAACTTACCACTTAAACGAACGGGAAGAAAATAATGTATTTAAGATAAGGGAATATATTTGTTGTTTGTTTTTTCTTTACAAAAAAAGAGGATTTTTTAAAACTTTTGTCGTATTAATATTAGGATGTAGAAAAATTGAAAAAGACAAATTCTTTTAATCAACGGTGGAGATTCAATAAAATAAATATATATTCTTAAAATGTGACAAACGAAACGTCCCCTTGTCTTTCATAAAAAAAAGAAATAAATGTTTTCTAAAATAATTAAGGAGGTCAGATATATTGTTTAAAGAATATAGTGAGATAGTTGAGTTTTGCAAAAATAAAGATGTTAAAATTATAGATTTTAAAATTATTGATTTGGATGGTAGATGGCATAGGCTTTCAATTCCAGTACAAAAATTAAATAAAATGCTATTTTCTGAAGGAATAGGTTTTGACGGTTCAAGTTATGGTTTTTTAACAGTTGAAAAGTCAGATATGGTTTTCGTGCCAGACATGTCAACCGCTTTTATAGATCCTTTCAATGAAGTGCTTACGCTTAATTTTATTGCAAATATTTATAGACTTAAAAGTGAGACGAGAGTAAGGTTCGAGGATGATCCGAGGTTTATCGCAGAAAAAGTTGAAAAATATTTATGTGAGTGTGGTATAGCCGATAAGTCATTATTGGGACCCGAATTTGAATTTTATGTACTTGATCATATCTCATATAAAAACGAAATAAATCATATGGAAGTATTGATTGATTCAGGTCAAGCTGAATGGAATTCAGGATTAAGCGAAACAAAAAATATTGGATTAAGTGTAGGATGCCACGGAGGCTATCACTTAGACTCTCCATATGATAGTAGTTATAATTTTAGAAATAAAGTTACCTTGTTTTTAGAAGAGAATAATGTGCCTGTAAAATATCATCACTCTGAAAACGGTGGACCGGGGCAAGTTGAAATTGAAGTAAACTTTGCTCCATTATTAGAGATGGCAGATCGTACTATGAAATTAAAGTATATATTAAAAAACACCGCAAAATTAGAAAATAAAACGATTACCTTTATGCCAAAACCCTTTGCAAATGAAAGTGGCAATGGAATGCATATTCATATTCAGTTGTTTAAAGGGGATGATCCGCTATTCTATGATAAAAATGGGTATTCGTGCTTAAGTAAAACCGCATTGTATGCAATCGGAGGTATTCTTAAACATGCAGCAGCAATAATGGCCTTTACAAATCCAAGCACTAATTCTTATAAAAGGCTTGTTCCGGGGTACGAAGCACCTGTAAATATATGTTTTGGTACTTCTAATAGAAGTGCAGTGATAAGGATACCAGGATATGCAACAAGTCCTGATAAAAAACGTTTCGAATTAAGATTTCCTGATGCTACATGTAATCCTTATCTTGCTTTTTCCGCAGTTTTATTGGCGGCTATTCATGGAATAAA
Organism: uncultured Planctomycetia bacterium; assembly: GCA_964493115.1. Classification (GTDB taxonomy): domain Bacteria; phylum Omnitrophota; class Gorgyraeia; order JABMRG01; family JABMRG01; genus CAZBNF01. The sequence goes on from CAZBNF010000049.1 coordinate 5,206, forward strand.
TAATAAAATTGATGCCAGAAAAGAAGGATTCGGCCCCTTTGATATTAATGTATACAATATAGAGGAAAATGAAAAAATAAAAATCAAATCACTACCCCATAATTTATTAGAAGTAGCAGAAGCACTACAGAAGGACCATGAGTTTCTATTGGTTGATAAAATTTTTACAAAAAATTTAATAGACAATCAAATTGAAAAAATTAAAAAAGACCATTATTTCATTAATAGGTTTCCACACCCGGAAGAATTTAAGAAATATTATAATCTCTAATTACTGAGCATTAACAACGGTTCTCTGTTCCTTTTTGTTCTTGAATTCTTAAGTTAATGACATTGTTATAATATAAGGTTTTCAAGAGGGCATTTTTCCACAATTCTTACACATTTTCCCCATTTATAAGTAAATATTGTTAATTTTAATCCCTCTGTCATTCCAACCTCCCCCTCTGTCATTCCCTCGAAAGAGGGAATCTATCTTCTCTTTTCCATCTAAATAACTATTCACTAAAAACCAATCTCATCTCCCAACTATTTTTTAAAAAAAGAAGGATTTTTTATATCTTTTGTCGTATTAGTATTAAGATGTAGAAAAATTGAAAAACAATAATTCTTTTGGATCACTGGAGGCGATTCAATAAGGTAAATATATATTCTTTAAAGTATGACAAACGAAACATCCCCTTGTCTTTTGCCAGAACGTATATTTCAAAGGCATATGTCCAAAGTGCCTTTCAAATATGAATAACAATGATTAAAAGGATTAAAAGGAGGAAATATCATGAATGAAAAAAGCAAATGTCCGGTAACGGGCAGGACTAGAGATGTCACTGCAGGCGGTGGCACTTCGAATAAGGACTGGTGGCCAAACCAGTTAAACCTCAGGATTCTTCATCAGCACTCGCACCTGAGCAATCCGATGGGTGAATCGTTCAACTATGCTGAAGAATTCAAAAAACTCGACCTCGAGGCTCTAAAGAAGGATCTTTATGTGTTAATGAATGACTCGCAGGATTGGTGGCCTGCTGATTACGGTCACTATGGACCACTCTTCATCCGGATGGCGTGGCACAGCGCAGGTACCTATCGAATAAGTGACGGTCGCGGGGGCGCGGGATCCGGCTCTCAACGCTTGGCTCCACTCAACAGCTGGCCAGATAACGTTAATCTCGACAAAGCACGCCGTTTGCTCTGGCCAATTAAACAGAAATATGGCAAGAAGATTTCCTGGGCTGACCTTATGATCCTTACTGGTAACTGCGCCTTAGAGTCTATGGGATTAAAGACCTTCGGTTTCGCTGGCGGGCGCGAGGATGTCTGGGAGCCGGAAGAGGACGTTTACTGGGGTTCTGAGAGCGAGTGGCTTGGAGACAAACGCTATTCTGGTGACCGGGAACTTGAAAATCCCCTTGCCGCCGTCCAGATGGGATTGATCTATGTGAACCCGGAAGGGCCGAACGGCAACCCGGATCCGGTTGCCTCCGGTCGGGACGTTCGAGAGACCTTTGCACGTATGGCCATGAATAACGAAGAGACTGTCGCTCTTGTCGCAGGCGGTCACACCTTTGGCAAATGCCATGGTGCCGGCCCTGCTTCCCATGTGGGCCCGGAACCTGAGGCCGCTCCTATCGAAGAGCAAGGCCTCGGTTGGAAGAGCAGCTTTGGTAGCGGTAAAGGTGGCGATACAATCGGTAGTGGCATAGAGGGCGCCTGGAAAGCGAATCCGATCAAATGGGACATGGGTTATCTCAAGGTGCTGTTCAAATACGATTGGGAACTGGTCAAGAGCCCGGCAGGCGCGCATCAGTGGTTGGCCAAGGATGTGGCAGAAGAGGACATGGTGGTTGACGCTCACGACCCGTCGAAGAAACACCGGCCGATGATGACCACGGCGGACCTCTCCCTTCGCTACGACCCGAAATACGAGCCGATCGCGCGGCGTTACCTGCAGAACCCGGAAGGATTCGCGGATGCCTTCGCTCGCGCGTGGTTCAAGCTGACTCATCGTGATATGGGTCCTCGTTCGCGCTATCTCGGTGCCGAGGTCCCCAAAGAGGAATTGATCTGGCAGGACCCGTTGCCCCAAGTCGATTATGAATTGATTAACGAGCAGGATATTGCAGACCTTAAGGGCAAGATCATTTCTTCTGACTTGTCTGTCTCCCAGCTGGTCTCAACGGCTTGGGCTTCAGCATCAACGTTCCGCGGTTCCGATATGCGTGGTGGGGCGAACGGAGCACGAATACGTCTTGCACCACAGAAAGATTGGGAAGTCAACCAACCAACCCAACTGAAGACTGTGCTTCAGACCCTTGAGGAAATCCAAAAAGAGTTCAACAGCGCGCAGTCCGGCGGGAAGAAGGTGTCACTCGCTGACTTGATTGTCCTGGGTGGATGCGCGGGTATAGAGCAAGCTGCAAAGAATGCCGGTTACGATGTTACTGTTCCCTTCAGGCCCGGACGTACTGATGCGTCGCAGGAGCAGACTGATGTTCAGTCATTCAAGGTGCTCGAGCCAGTTGCAGACGGATTCCGTAACTATCTTAAAAACAAATATTCGGTATCAGCAGAGGAACTGTTGCTTGATCGTGCACAACTTCTGACATTGACCGCTCCTGAAATGACTGTTCTCGTTGGTGGTATGCGTGTCTTAAATATTAATTACGGACAGTCCCAGCACGGAGTCTTCACCAAGAGACCGGAGTTACTCACGAATGACTTCTTCGTGAATCTTCTCGATATGAGCACAACTTGGAAGGCGAAAGACGAAGATAAAGACGTGTTCGAGGGTCGTAATCGTGCGACTGGTGAGCTCAAATGGACCGGCACCCGTGTTGATCTCATCTTCGGTTCAAATTCCCAACTCCGGGCTATTGCAGAAGTCTATGCATGCGAAGATGCTCAGAATAAGTTCTTGCATGACTTCGTATCTGCCTGGAATAAGGTGATGAATGCAGATCGGTTCGACCTTGCCTGAATCGCCTCATAAATGACTTTGAGGGTTTTTGAATTGAAATATATAGAGGGAAATGGCTATCGGCTGTTTTTAAGTTTAGATTTTTGCTGATTAAAGGTTTATTAAAGACAACAGAGTGCATATGGTTACAATGAAATAAGAATAGAGGGGTCAGCCTGTTGGGACCTGACCCCTTTTATGCTCTTAAAGTGTTTTTACAAAAAAGAAGGGTTCTATAAATCTTTTATCGTACTAATATTAAGGTAAAGGAAAATCGAAAAATACTAATTCTTTTAACCACTGGCGACGATTCAATAAGGTAAATATATATTCTTTAAAGTATGACAAACGAAACGTCCCCTTGTCTTTTCAGTTTCGATCGTATAGAGGCTCGTACATTCTTAATATCTTTTTTCATAGAATAGCTTCCAAAATAGGTTTGATAATATTATCAACACGGCAAATCTCCGCATATT
>CAZBNF010000050.1:0-8580 GCA_964493115.1 uncultured Planctomycetia bacterium
GATATATCTATCATGGCTATCTTTATCATATCAGCGGCAGTGCCCTGTATAGGGGTATTTATAGCGGTACGTTCTGCAAACTGCCTTACATTCTGATTCTGGGAGTTTATTTCAGGTATATACCGCCTTCGGTTAAACATGGTAAGCACATAACCATTTTCTCTTGCAAACTCGATCTCTCTTTGCATGTATTCATACACACCCGGGTATCTTAAAAAATAGGCATCTATAAAACCTTTTGCTGTATCAGGACTGATGCCAAGCTCCTTTGAGAGGCCATATGGGCTCATGCCGTATATTATGCCGAAGTTTACTGTCTTTGCCTGGTTACGCATGTTATCATCTACGTCCTCCTCGCTACAATCAAATATCAATGAAGCGGTATATCTGTGGATATCCATATCATTTGTAAATGCGTCTATCAATGTCTGGTCCTCTGATAGATGCGCTAATATACGCAGCTCTACCTGAGAATAATCGGCTGATAATATAAAGCCATCTTTAAAAGATGGCACAAAAGCACCTCTTATCTTCCTGCCTATATCTGTCTTTATGGGTATGTTCTGCAAGTTCGGGCTTGATGAGCTTAAGCGTCCTGTAGCTGTTACTGTCTGGTTAAATGATGTGTGCAGTTTCCGTGTCTTTTTGTTTATAATCTCAGGTAGAGAATCAACATACGTGGACGTAAGCTTGGAAAGTTCCCTGTATTCTAATATAATCTTAGGGAGATCATGTTTAACAGAAAGCGCTGAGAGCACATCGACATCAGTGGAAAGGCCCGTCTTTGTCCTTTTTACAACTGGCAGTTTCAGTTTTTCGAAAAGAACGCTTGCAAGCTGCTTCGGGGAATTTATATTAAATTCACACCCTGCTTCTTTGTATATATGCTGCGTTAGATGGCCAAGCCTTTTCTGCATAACTATGGACATATCTTTTAAATAATCCGTATCAATCTTAACGCCGTAAAATTCCATATCCGAAAGCACGTTTATAAGGGGCAATTCTATATCCTCAAAAAGCTTATCCAGGGTCTTTTCTTTTAATTTTTCAGACAATATCTCTTTCAACCTGAATGTGATATCAGAATCCTGGCAACAGTATCTGGCTATATCATCCAACGGGACATCAGCCATAGAGATCTTTGATTTACCCTTTCCTATAAGTTCACTTATTTCCGTCATGGTTAGACCAAGATATTCCATTGATATATCAGATAGGTTGTGATTGGGCTTAGATGGATTTAAGAGATATGATGCCACCATTGTATCAAAACATATGCCAGCTAGCTCTATGCCTAAGTTGCGCAGCAGGAGTTTTTCGTATTTTATGTTCTGCCCTATCTTTTCTAGAGACGGATCTTCAAATACTATTTTCAGATTTTTTAATATATAATCCTTCTCTGAAAACGCGCCTGGCGCGCTAACAAAGCTTATATATTCTGCCGCATTACCCTTCCAACTAAATGAAACTCCTACGATATCACAATCCATGGGATCTGTCGATGTAGTCTCAAAATCAAAGGCCCATTGCCTGTTTTCCTTTAAAGCTGCTACAAGAGTGTCTAATTCCCGTTTTGAAGATACCACCTTATAAGAACCTTCGGGTATGTGCTTAGGAGCTATTTCTTCTACAAACTTGCGAAACTCAAGCTCCTTAAAAAGTTTAAGAAGAGAGTCTCTGTCAGGCTCCTTGATACGCATGTCGTTGAAATCAATATCTATATCAACTGCCCTGTCTATCGTAGCGAGCTCACGGCTTAAATAGGCCTTATCTATATTCTGCTTTATCATATTTTTTTTCGATTGGCTTTTTATACTATCTATGTTTTTAATAAGGTTATCAAGGCTTTTAAATTCCGATATAAGCTCGATCGCTGTTTTCTCCCCAATACCCGGAACGCCTGGTATATTATCACTCGTATCACCCATCAAGGCCATTATATCTATAATCTGTCCAGGCCCTACCCCAAAACGGGTTTGCACACTCTCCTCATCACAGACAAGGCCTTCCTTATGCGTTGAATACACTTTTGTCGTTTTTGAGACAAGTTGAAGCGCGTCTTTATCCCCTGTAACTATAAAAGTTGCAATCCCTTTTTTATCAGCAAGCAATGATATAGTTCCTATTATGTCGTCTGCTTCAAAACCCTGTTTTTCATATATAGGGATATTATACGCTTTGACTATATCTTTAATAACTGGGATCTGTGCTGCAAGCGCATCAGGCATGGGCTTTCTATGCAATTTATAATCTTCAAACTTCTTGTGTCTGAATGTAGGCCCCTTAAGGTCAAAGGTAATGGCTAAGAGATCGGGTTTTTCTGATTCCATCAGCTTCTTAAGCATGGCAATGAACCCATACACAGCATTTGTGGGAAAACCCTTAGAATTGGCAAGCTCTCTTATAGCATAAAAGGCCCTATAGCAGAAAGAATTACCGTCAATCAGAAAAAGCCTTTGTCTGTTCATATTTATAATACAATTCCGTCTAATATATCACGGGTTAAACTTTCGGAAAGGGCTAAAAGGGTAATCATAGAAAAGGAAAGAGTTTTTCAAACTAAAAACTACCTAAGAGAAGCTGCGAGTTCCTCCATTCCTGTATTTTCTTCATCAAGCTTATTATATAAAAGCATAAGATCATGAGTAGCCTTTACAAACCACTCTATACGTTCTTTCGCGTAGGGGTGTATTTTGTAGCAAAGGTTATAATAGTTCTCAGCGGCCTGAAAGTTGCCTATCTGGCATTCTTTTTGCGCTAACTCAAGAAAGTATTTAACAGCCAGGCTGTCTGTACGCTGAACACGCCTGTCGTATTCAGACATAATATCAGCAAGCTGCATTTTTATAACTTCTATTCTCTTGCGCGATTGAATTATCCCCTCTTGTATAACAACTGACTGCAAGAAAAGCTTTGCAGGTTCATATGAGGGCTCTATCTCAAGTATCTGCTCAAAGCAGGCCTTTGCCTCCCCATACTGCTTTGATGCATAATGCGCCCTGCCTTTATTATAATACTTGTTTATAATCGCGTTTTTTTCCTGAGCCTGTCTTTGCTTTGTATCTGCTATTTTAGCAAACTCCCTGATTGAATCCTCCTGAGATGAAACATACGTGGTAGTCTGGCCTTGCCCTGTATTTGACAACTCCATATGCCCGCTGGCAGAATCTCTTCTAAACGATGAAGCATAAGCATCGCTTGAGTATAATGGCACTATGCTATATATAATAATTAATAGTAATATTAATATGGGATATTTATATTCGGCGGTTTTCATCTGCATATAATATACACAAATTGTCCTAAGTTGTCAAGAATATATGATAGGAAGATCAACTCAGCTTATGCCTTCTTAAAGATTCTTTCAAATCGTTTATAATGTCCTGTATCTTATTGATCATAAGCCGTATCTTCATAATATCTGCGGGCTCTTTATTGAGTTCCTGCTCAATCGCTCTGATAGATTCGTCTATACCGCTTGCGTACTTCATGTTATCATTTGCCACTTCTCTTAAATTCTGCATAACTATATTTAATGATAAGGCAAGGCTTTGCAGCTCATCATTCTTTCTTAAAGATATGTCATGACTTAAATCCCCATCAGCCAGCTTTTTTAAACTCATCTCCAGCCTATACCATGGCCCTGCTATACGATGTGATAGCATTATGCTAAGCCATACAGCAAATGGAAGTATTATCAATGTCGATAAAAGAGCCTTGGCATTAGCGTCTCTAAGCAGAACAATAAGCCTTCCTTGTGGATATACATTTGCCAATTTTTCAGAAAGAAACGGGAATAAGGCCAAATATGTCGTTATGCCGGATATCACCGCTGTTAACAGGATGAATGACAATACGATAAAAACATAACGCAGCTGAAAAGCCCTTTTTACAAGATACGTCTTTCTCTGAACAGGAGTCATCTCCTCAGCTATCCTTTCTCCACAGAGATATATCACGTAATATATCAAGCTGCGGTTTGTCTGACAAAAAATTTTCTTCAATTTTAAGTACAGCAGTGTTAAGCGGCATATAACGGGTAGAGGCTCCATTAATATCCGTTATTATATCCCCTTCAAGCAGGCCGCTTTTAGCTGAATCGGAACCGCGCCTTACTGCCTTTACAACAAGCCCCTCTTCTATTATATCGAGAGATATACCGAAATCGCTTAAGTCTTGAACTGAACCCTTAAGCCTGGATATCGGTATCCTGCGCTTAACTGTTAACGCTATTTCAGGGGACGAACTATTGATTATCATATCAATCACTAAATCAAGTTCAAGATATCCTGCCATCTTTCCCCATATCGAAAATATTATATCACCTTCTTTTATTCCGCTCTGTGACGCGGAGGATAATGGTATGACGCTTGCTACTTTTGGCATATAGTCATCCTCATAAAGAACTATGCCGATTTTTTCTCCTAGCATGGCCTCGGGAGTATTATTTTGTTTTTTTATCTGGGGGCTATATACCTTTCCTGATTCTTTAAACAGGGCCTGTTTTCTCGCCATATCCGACTTGAATTGCCTTTCAGGATTTCTTAAGAAAGCGGACCGGATAAATATAAATTTATCCCTTGCCTCTTTATTGTCCGGGCTAATATCATACGCCTTTTTATAATATGAATATGCCTTTGCGAAATTCCCTTTCTCCTGATGATAATCACCAAGCTTTAGCAGGTTTTGCTCCCTTTTGTCATATAGTATATCTTTTATAGAGGGCTTATCTATTTCTTTTTCCCCTTCAAAAGTACTCAGCACAATATGATTATGATAATTTTCAACCACAATACCCTTGATCTCACCTCCGTCATTAAGATACACTGTATCTGCTGTGACAGAATATTCTGATACAATTACCAGTACTACAACGTATATGAATATGATAAAAGCTTTCATTTAGCGAATAACCTTCAGAATGATATAAATAAGAAATATTATCAATACCGCCGCGATAATATAAAAATCATTAAAATATAAAAAATCTCTTACGCCGGATACAAGCGGATTCTTAATGCCAGATATACTATCGTGTGTTTTGATATTCTCATTCATTAGCTTGCCGCCAAATTTAGCGCGTAATGAGAATATATTCTCTTCCTTAAATCTTAAATACATACCCCCTATTTGATATGCGGGGATCTTGCCCTCACTTACAAGCCTACGCACCTGCTTTTCCGTAAGATGCAGGCACTCGGCTGCCTCTTTAAGAGTTAATAATTTATCAGACACCTTTATTCCTTTAGGCTAAATGGTGCCCGTGCCTTTACCTGCACAGCGATGGTATTTTTGCATATTATCTAAAATTAAGGCAAAAAAAGCCAAATCGCTGTTTCGGTAAAGGCACGGACACCCATATTTAATATACTACAGCCGTCATCTTCCAACTTTTTCTTTCGCTAACCAGCTGTCAATATCCTGCTTATGAAATCTCCATGCATTATTTTCTCTTATAGCAGGTATCTTCTTCTGAGAAGCCCATTCTTCAACAAGCGACACATCAACTTCCAGGTACCGTGCTACTTCATCTAATGCCATTGCCCTTGATTTGCCCGATGTAGTGGTGTGATCCGATATTGTGGCCATACTACATCTTCCATTTAAGATAGCGCCTTCTGATACACCAAGCACGGGCGCTGACACATCTCCGATAATGTATGCGGGAGGGATAATATTAAGCCTTATAGTTGCTGTTATATTACCGGTCACTTTACCTGCTATTGTGACATCCTCACCATCAATATCAGCCTTAACCTGCGCATTTGCCCCTATGGTAAGGGTACCCTTTGTTTCAAGCTTTCCCTCAAACTCGCCATTAATCCTTAAGTTTACAGGATCCTTGAAAATCATGGTCCCCTGCATTGTAGCATTTACATCTAAAATCTTTTCAGTGTCTTCTATGGTGTTCTTTGTTCTCCTGATGCCGTGCATATACACCTCCTGTTTTCCCACCTGTTTTAAAGAGTTTAATTCTTAATACCTCACTGTTTTTTATGGCTTATTCTATCCTGCACCCTGCTTAAAACCAAAAGGCTTCCGACTATTAATACGGTAGTGAATATTGAAACAATAAAAAGTCCTGATCCCACAGCCAAACCAATCCCAGCTACAGACCACAAGCTTGCTGCTGTTGTAAGCCCAAAAACAGAAGCACGTGACCTGATAATTGTACCTGCTCCAAGAAAACCTATACCGCTTACAACCTGCGCGGCTATTCTTCCGGGGTCTACACTGGTAACGCCTCTATATATATCAAACATGTGCATTGAAGTCAGCATTATAAGACAGGAACCTATGCACACAAGTATATGCGTGCGAAAACCCGCGGCCTTAGAGTTGATTTCTCTTTCTATACCAACAGCGCCTCCTAGAAATGCGGCCAACATCAGTCTTATTATCATTTGCGTTTCTGTAATCATATTTCATCCTCTAATTTATGTCTATTATACCATAAGAGCTTGATTGTATCCAGCCAATCTTATTATCCGCTCTTTTAATTTGCGACCATTCTCCTCTTGTCTTTAAAACAATAATCCTAGCGCCTTCATACAGCTTAAAATGTACTGGCGCCTCGGCAAGAGGCTCGTATCTCGCATCCACTATATTATCTAATACGATAGCCGACCGCATGTACTCAATCTGATATATTTTAAATGATAGGGTTGTAACGGCAACCATGAAGACAACTGCAAGTGTAATTACCGCTCTGCGCGTAAAATGGGCGAAACCTTCCTTGAAAACAGCAATTACAAGAAATAAGAACACTAAACCACACACGACGGAAAGCAGCTTTGTAAGGCCATCGACTGTGAAAATTGCAAACACAGCGTCTATTCTGCGGTTTATCCATAAAGAAGCATTCTCCATGGTAGCAGGTTGCTGTTTCAGGGAATTAGCATATCTTATATTAGATTTAAGATCGCTATCATAAGGTGCAAGCCTTAACGCGCGTTCATAATAGAGTATAGCCTTGCCCAAAACCCCCAGCTTAAGATATGTATTACCAAGATTATAATACAGGGCTGCGCTCTCATAGCCGCGCCCTGATATGTCTTCGTATAACTTAAGGGCCTCTTCAAATCGAGATTCTGAATATAATAAAGATGCTTCGTTGAATTTCAGATATGGGTCATATCCGATATCTTCTGATAGGGCATAATGCACGGAAAATATAGATATTGAAACCATAATTATAACTAACATTATACAAAATTTCACTTGCCTTCTCTCCTATATTTTTCTGCAATACTCAATAATCATCTTCGCCATTTCCAGTGTATCAAGCATATCTTTTTTCTCGTACCCATATGGCGTAAATCTTACCAGATAACAATTATCGAAAAATTTCTTTACCTGCAATATAACAGAAGGGTCCGCATTTCTGGATTTTAGGACTCTTTCCGTAACGTCTGATGTGATACCAGCATGAGGTAAATTAAATTTGTTGCCAAAATATTCCTGTATACACTCAAATATATAACTATAAAATTTTTCAACGCCACCTGAGCTTAATATAGAATACGCATGTTTTAAACCTATCCTTGCCTGCCTTTGCGCTTTTTTTGCACGCGCATACCGTATGTCTTCCTTAAACCTTTTGTGCCTTTTATATAACAATGCAATTGATATGTATAAAAATACAGGCATTAAATGTAATAATAGATATGTCTTATCCTTATATAGACGCAAGCCTTTCCCTTTGAGTTTCCCGGCTGTTTCCTTTATATATATAATCCCTTCTCCTATAGGCTCCTGTTCGATCTTCTCTGGAATTGTCTTATCACGTGCCTCTATTATGGTTGAGGCCTTTCTCGTCTCTGTCTCAAAAACCTGTATAGCAATGGGGCCTTTTTTAAGTATTATGTATTTTTCTTTTATCGGGTCAAAAAAACTGAACTCTATCTCCGGAATCTCTTTTATAAAATTTTCCTTTGGCATAATAATCTGCTTAAAACTTTTGTATGAATCCGTTTCACTTTCAATACTTGGATTATAAAATATAAAAGCCTGATTTTCTTTTATAACCGGGGCTGACACCATATTAAAGTTTCCATTGCCTGAAACACCCATTATAAGGGTTATAGCCTCGCCTGTCTTTATGTAGCCTTCAGGCTTGACATCAAGGCTTAACTGAAAATTTCCTACAGCTCCCTTAAAGCTCTCTGGCTTGCCCCCTTGAGGCAGGGGCAATACTGTTATGTTTCTGGGCGTTGATTCAAGCCTGAGAGAAGCCTTTTTTTGCGAGCTACCAGCCGCGAGGCCTGTTGATCTTGACGCATCTGCTGCATACATACTGCATGATATCTTAGCAGGTCCAAGTTTTAAATCTCCGGGCCTTATTGCAAAGGCAGTATTTTTAAACGTTATTATACGATAGTCATAACCTTTTATTTGTTTACGTGATGCTTGCGGAGCCTTAAATTCACCGATTGAAAGACCTTTATGATCTAAAGCAGGATATTCTATATCACTAACCTGTATATCCTTATAATAAAGCGCTGCTGCTATCTGGAATGGTTCATTGACATACACCCTGTCTTTATCCGAAGCCATAATAAAAAAAGCGTTTTCCTTGGC
>CAZBNF010000051.1:0-3096 GCA_964493115.1 uncultured Planctomycetia bacterium
TAATGGGGGGCGTTATTTTATTACCTGTATTGGGCGTATTAAACAGCTGCCTGTTAATAGTGGTTCTTAAGTCTATGACCTTTTTAATTTTTGCATTATCAATAGTAAAACAACGCAATTAGCTTTAGTCGATAAAATTACTGCTACTCCGCCTTTACCACAACGATTGTCATATCGTCGTGCTGTTCGGCGCCGTCTACAAATACCCTTATATCCTCTTTTATCTTTTCTATGATATATTTTGCAGGCATTTTCAGGTTTTTGTGGAGTATTCTAGTAAGCCGGTCTGCACCATATTCTTGGCGCTTTTCATTCATCGACTCTGTCACGCCATCAGTATAAAGCGTAATCGTATCTCCCTTATGTATGCCTTGGATCTTTGTCTCTATCTTCATATCCTGTTTTATGCCTATAGGAAATGTCTGAGCCTTAAACAAGGCTATCTCTTTGTCGAACGTACTCCAGACAAAAGGCGGATTGTGCCCTGCATTTGCATAGTTAAAAGTCATATTATTGGCATCCAACACACCGTAAAAAAGGGTCTCAAACATATTACTTCTTGATAGTTCTATTATTCCCGTATTGGCGTGTTTTACCATCATGTCAGGCTTGCCGAATAAGGACGCATCAGACCTTATAAGCGCCCTTGAAAGCGCGACAAAGAGCGCAGCGGGGACACCTTTGCCTGATACATCAGCTATAACTATACCCCATTTATTTTTGCCTATTGGTATAAAATCATAAAAATCACCGCCAACCACTCTTGCAGGAGCTGTCATAGCAGCAATATCCATGCCCGGAATAACGGGTGCAGATTCAGGCAGAAAACTCTGCTGTATCTTTCTTGCTATATTAAGCTCGCTTAACATGCGTTCTTTTTCAGATGTAGTCTTCTTAAGCTCTTCTATATATTGTTTAAGTTCAGCAGACATCCTGTTGAAAAATCCCGCGAGGTCTGAAAGCTCATCATCGCCTTTTACCTTTACATTATAATCAAGGTCTCCTGCTGCAACCCGCTGGAAACCTCTTTCAAGCGCTTTTACCTTTTTTGCAATCCCGCCAGAAGCAAAAAACGCAAGTACAAACGAAAGCGTCAAGCCGAAAGCAAGGCTCAAAACCAGGTATTTTTTTATATCACCTTGTATTTTATACACATCCTCGGCCTTCATATCAACACCTAAAACAGCAAAGGATTCTCCTTTTTTATTTCGTATTGGCGCATAGCCTGAAAGAAAGTCGCCCCACGCATCCTGCGTTACGGCCTTGTCAGCTGAAGTCCTGCTAAATCCTTCTATAAGCTCGGGAAACTCTGAGGCATCATATTTATCTCCGGGATATGCGGGGTTTCCGGATTGATTATCTTTGGTTTCCACATCAACCACAAATCTTAAAACGCCCGGGACAGAATCGTCTTTTTTAAATATATATATATATGTCACAGAAGGTGCTGCCTCTTGTATACGGCGGAGATCTTCTTCTATTTTTTTATAGGCGGGGCTTTCCGTGCCTTTGGGATTAAGCGGGATGGAAGAAAGCATTTCAGGGTCAACTCTTAAGCTGGCTATCTCGGCAAGCTCTATGAGATTATCTCTAAGCCTTTGAAACACAAAATCAGAAGTATAATCATAAAGAAAAATGCCCGATGCTGCGCACACAACGATCATGGCAGCCATAAAAGTAAGCATAATCCTTGTCCTGAATTTCCCAAAAATAATATATAGAATGTTCATAGGCTTATTTTTATTTTAAAACCTCGTATAATTATATCCCTGGGCATATAACATTACAACCCTTTTATGCAGAAAGTCCTTTTAGGCCTGATGCCGCCTCTATACCTTCTGCCACTTCAGGTATGATACCTTTTTTGATATAAACTGGCCGTATCTTTTTCCGCAGGGCTTGTATTTTGCTGGCAAACAAAAAAGCCCCTATTACACAACATGCCCCACCTATTAACAATGTATAAGGCGCCCCTATTTTATCAGCCAATCCGCCTGCCATAAGGCTGCCCAAAGGCACTGTACCCATAAATGCCATTGTGTAAAGGCTCATAACCCTGCCACGCTTATCTTCTTCCACTACTGATTGTAAAATAGTATTGCTTGCAGCCATCTGCACCATCATAGCAAAACCAACTATAAAAATTAGAGGCATGGAAAATAAAATCTTTGTGGATACACCGAAAAGCATAACTCCTATTCCAAATATTCCTGATGAAAAAGCTATTATCTTCGTTAAGCCGACAACGCTGTTTCTTGCCGCAAGATAGATTGCCCCTGCGAGCGCTCCTGCTCCCGATACAGCCATAAGAAAACCTAAAGTCTCGGGGCCCCTGTGAAAAATATCCCTTACAAAAACGGGCATCAATATCTGATAAGGTACTCCCATTAAACTTACCAATGCCAGCATGAATAGTATTGTTTTAATAGGCGCGAAATTAAAGGCATAAACAAAACCTTCCTTTAATTCCTGGGAGATGCGCTTATGCTGTATTGTCACCTTCCGAGGAGTTACCCTGATAGCTGTTAATGTTACAAGCACGGCAATATAGCTGATGGCATTTATCAGAAAACACGCACCCTCTCCAACAACGGCTATCAAAATACCTGCTATCGATGGGCCTATTAATCTTGCGGCATTAAAAAGTGAACTGTTTAATGCAATGGCATTGCCTAGATCCTGCCTATTATCAATCATCTCTACAACAAATGAATGCCTGACAGGTATATCAAAAGAATTTACAAGGCCTAAAATTGCGCTTAAAACTACTATATGCCAGACAGCTATATTACCTGAAAGCACAAGCCCTGTCAGGATAAAAGCCTGAATCATGGCAAGCGTCTGGGTTATAATAAGAATGCGCCGCCTATTATACCTATCTGCTATTACTCCGGCTATCGGGGCCAAAAGAAAGGTGGGAATTTGCCCGGCAAAACCAACAAGGCCTAAAAGCAATGCGGAATTTGTCATGCGGTAAACTAGCCAGCTTAATGCTATAAGCTGCATCCATGTCCCTGTTAAAGAAATACCCTGACCTATATAAAATAGGCGGTAATTTCTGTATTTCATTGACTTGAAAACAACCTTTAAATCCAT
>CAZBNF010000051.1:3196-8314 GCA_964493115.1 uncultured Planctomycetia bacterium
CGGAATGCCTTCTTCTTTGATCTAATTTTCTTATACTCCAGGAGCTTTTCCTTGGCCCTTTTGGAGCGTTTTCGTTTTTGCCGTTTAATCTTCGCTATTTTCTTTTTTCGCTCCGATTGCCTTCCCTTTACAGCCTCTTCTATCTTATCCGCCAGCCTCTTCCTTGCTAAAAATCTGTTTAATACTTGCGAACGCTGGCTCTGACACTTTACCTCTATGCCACTTGGCTTATGCTTTATATAAACAGCAGTGGAGACCTTATTAACATTCTGGCCACCCTTGCCGCTTGAGAGTATAAACTTCTCTTCGATATCATGTTCCCTGATATTCAAGGCAAGCATTCTTTGCTTTAGATTCTCTTCTTTAGCCTTTGCGACATTAAACTTCATTTTAAACCATGCCTCGGGTCAGATTACTTATATTAGTCGTTTGATGACTTGCCCGCTGCCCGCCTACGTTCGTTTTGTGTAGAAAAACGTTTTCTCAATCGTATACTTTTCGGGGTAATCTCAACAAGCTCGTCGTCTTCAATAAACTCTAAAGCAAATTCAAGCGTCATCTTACGCGCCGGTGTAATCTGGATGGCCATGTCCGAGCCTGAAGCACGCATATTTGTAAGCTTTTTCTCACGGCTTGCATTAACAACAAGGTCACTGCCCTTATTGTTAACTCCCACAATTAGCCCTTCATAAAGCGGGTCGCCTGAGTGCATAAACAATTCTCCTCTTTCCTGTAACATCGATATTGCATAAGCTACAGCCTTGCCGCCTCCCTGTGATATAAGAACGCCGCTTTGGCGTTTTGGCAGCTCACCTTTATACTTCTGATATTCAAAAAAGTTTTGGTACATAATACCTGTCCCGCGGGTGGTTGTTAAAAATTCGCTGCGAAAACCGAACAATGCCCTTGTTGATATAATAAATTCCATACGCACGGTGCCGACAACACTCATATGTATATTCTTTGTTTCAGCACGCCGCTCACCCAATGCCTGCATAATCGCCCCCTGATACTGGCCATCAACCTCTATTATCAGCTCCTCAAAAGGCTCCAGGGTATCTCCGCCTACTTCTTTCAGAATAACCCGCGGCCTGGAGACTTCGAGTTCATATCCTTCGCGTCGCATGGTTTCAATAAGTATGGCAAGATGAAGCTCTCCCCTGCCTGAGACTTTAAAACGCTCGCCGCCATCAGCCTCTTCGACTTTTATGCCCACATTGATCATCGCCTCGTGTTCAAGTCTTTGCCTGATGTGCCGCGATGTAAGAAATCTCCCGCCGTCCTTGCCTGAAAGCGGACTTGTATTATGGGAAAAAACCATGGATATCGTCGGTTCATCTATTTTCAGTGTTGGCAGCGCCTGAGGATTGTTGGGGGAGGCAAGCGTTTCATCAACCTTGATATCATCAATACCTGCTATTAATATGATGTCCCCTGCTTCCGCACTTTTTGCCTCAACTTTTTTTAAGCCCTGATATTTCAATATCTTTGTCACCTTACCGCGCTCTATACTGCCATCGCGTTTTACAGCTACTATAGGATCACCAAAATTTATCTTGCCGTGAAACACCCTTCCTATACCAATAGATCCGACGTACGAATCATAGCCCAACATTGTAACAAGCATCTGAAATGGACTGTCAGGGTCCGCGATAGGCGGCAGTACGCGGTGTAGTATTGTATCAAGCATGGGTTTCATATCAACTCTCTCATCTTCCAGGTCAATAGCTGCCCACCCCTCTTTGCCTGAAGCATAAATAATAGGGAAATCCAACTGCTCATCCGTTGCATTTAGTTCGCAGAACAGGTCAAATGTCTTGTCCGCGACCTCGTGCGGCCTTGAATTCGGGCGGTCAACTTTATTTACAACAAGTATGGGCTTTAAATGCAATTGCAGAGATTTTTTTAAAACGAATTTGGTTTGGGGCATAGGCCCTTCAAATGCGTCCACAAGCAACAGTACTCCGTCAACCATTTTTAATATGCGCTCTACCTCGCTGCCAAAATCTGCGTGACCCGGGGTATCAACAATATTAAACTGCGTGTCCTTATACCGGAATGACGCGTTTTTTGAAACTATCGTTATACCGCGCTCCCTTTCAAGAGGGTTCGAATCCATAATAGTAGATTCGCCATCTTTAAATTCATGCGCCCCTGCCTGCCTCAAAAGCGCATCGACAAGTGTGGTCTTACCATGGTCTACATGGGCAATAATTGCAACGTTTCTAATGTCTTTCCTTCGTTTTTGGTTAGTCATATTTTTCTTTCATTTTGTTTATATCCGGGGTTATCTATTAAAACCAGTTTTTACTACCGGGATTTACCAGGTCAGGCTTGATACGCGTTTCTTATGCGGCTAATAACCTTCGTTATTTCCCGTGCGCAATATTCTATATCTTTATCTGTGTTGTCTGTCCCCAAAGAAAATCTTATACAACTTTTTATATACTCTTTCGGCACACCCATTGCCTTTAAAACATGCGATGGCTCAGGGCTTGAGGCTATGCATGCCGAGCCAGCTGAAACAAATATATCCTTTAAATCAAGGCTGGCCAAAAGCAAGGTAGCGTTAATATCCTTGAATCCAAGGTTCAGAGTGTTATAAAGACTTTTATCAGGGTGGCTGTTTAATATAATATCCGGGATATTCTGTAAGAGCACATGATATAATTTATCTTTCAGGCCCTTTTGCCTTTCTTGGTCTTTAAGATTTGATTGTGCTATCGCAACCGCCTTTGCAAATCCTACAGCACCTGCAACATTTACTGTGCCTGCACGCAAGTCTCTTTCCTGATGACCACCATGCATAAAAGGGGCAATACTTGTTGATTTTCTTATATAAAGGGCTCCTATGCCTTTTGGCCCATGCAGTTTATGTGCTGATACCGAAAGAAGATCCACCCCCAGCTCATCAACATCTACCGGAATCTTGCCAAAAGTCTGCACTGCATCTGTGTGAAAATATATACGGCTTTTATCTTTAGGCGCTCGATTCCCGTTTACCTCTTTTATAATTCCTGCTATCTCTTGTATAGGCTGTATTGCACCAACTTCATTATTAGCATGCATTATTGAAACAAGTATTGTCCCCTCATTTATAGCTTCTTTGACAGCAAAAGGGTTTACCATGCCGTATTTATCAACAGGAAGATACGTAACGTCAAAACCTTGGGTCTCTAAAAATCTGCAGGGGGCTAAAACAGCCAAATGCTCTATTGACGATGTTACTATATGATTACCCTTATTTTTATTTTTAAAACATGTCCCCTTTATAGCAAAGTTATCACTCTCTGTGCCTCCTGAAGTAAATATCACATCAACACCCTCAGTACCTAAGGCATTTCCAATTACATCACGTGCTTTTTCAACAGCCGAATGGGCAAGGCTGCCTTTTTTGTGCAGGCTTGAACTATTGCCATATTCTTCTTTTAAAAATGGCATCATAGCTTCAAGAGCCGTCGGATGTATTTGCGTTGTGGCATTATGGTCAAGATATATTGGTTTTTGTGGTTTCATTTACGCTGTTTCCCCGGCCAGCCCTAATTTTTCGCTACGGCTTAGCTTTTTTATTTCTGCTTCTCTTTTTAAAGCATTTGACCTGTTTGATACTCGTTGAGAGTAAACTAGCTTAACAGGCCTTCTACATCTTGTAAATCTTCCGCCATGACCTGAATTATGTTCTGTTACACGCCTGTCCGTGTTTGTTGTTATGCCTGTGTACATCTTACTGTCTTTACACTCTATTATATAGACATGCCACATATAAAAAATGGCTCCTTAACTACTGAAATTACTACTCAGGCTATTTACTGTGTTCTAGCTGTGCGCCTAACAGGACGGGCTATATTATATAGAGGAAAGCTGCGGATTTCAATATAATTCGGGCATCTGAAATGAAGTTACCAGATAACACGCTATAGGCATTATACAAAAATGGGCTGATTTATTTTTTAACTATCTTTTTGGCCAGCTCTGCATTCGGAATAATTATAACTTCCTTTTCGTGTTTTAGGGTAGTTGTAACAAGATCCATAAACTCTATATTTCCTGAGACAGAGTCAAATTCTATCTTTTCACCATGTTTATATATACTCCTCAACTGCCTCAGCAATAATGCCGCTCATTAGTTCTTTTACAGATACTATTCTCTCCACTTTTGAAACATTGCTTCCGGCAAACACGACCGCATTATCCAAATCGCCACTCACAGCATTAAATAGGGCCTTTAATATACAATAAGGAGCGGTCTTGGGATAACAGGTCTTAAGGCATTGATGGTTGCACTCAATCGGTATCTTTTCGCCCCGCATTACCCTGTTAACAAATTCGGTCCTTATTACCCTTCCCGGCATGCCAACAGGGCTATCTATAATAACAATATTGTCCTTGCCAGCTGTGATATATAACTCCTTAAATTCATCTGCTACAGAGCATTCTAAGGTAGCAACAAACCGGGTCGCCATCTGCACGCCTTTTGCTCCTAAATTAAGAAATTTAGCAATGTCCTTCCCGTCAAATATGCCCCCTGCAGCTATAACCGGCATATTCAGCCCGGATCTTTTTTCATACTCTTCAGCTACCTTTAAAACATCTACTACCAGATTTTCAAGCGTCTCCACATTACCTGATTTTAGATCTTTGGGTTTGAACCCTAAGTGTCCGCCTGCCATCGGACCTTCCACGATGATAGCATCCGGCAAGCGATTATAGCGCCTTTTCCATGCCCTGATTATAATATCAGCTGCCCTTGCCGATGAGACGATGGGGATCAACTTTGCTGAATTGCCTTCTGCAAATTCCGGAAGCCTTAAAGGTAAACCTGCCCCCGAAACAATGAAATCGACGTCTTCTTCTATAGCAGTTCTTGCTAAGTCCTCATAATTGTTTACGGCTACTAATATATTTACGCCTATCACCCCCTGGGAGAGTTCTTTAGCCTGACGCACTTCTCTTTGAAAACCCTCTCTTGAGGCTTTGATAAAATCCGTGTCGTTTTCTTCTGTGCCACACCCAAGGCCTACGCTCGCTATGGTTCCTGCCCCGCCACAATTAGCAACCGCACTGGCTAAAGAGGCCGTAGATACCATAACACCCATTCCGCCTTGAATGATTGGTACC
>CAZBNF010000052.1:0-8219 GCA_964493115.1 uncultured Planctomycetia bacterium
TTTTGCAAATATACTATATTTGTTATACGTAGTATAGGATTATATGATAAAAAATCTAAAAGAGATTATAATATTTTTTCTCGTTATCGCTGCGTTAGGGTCCGCGGCATGGTGTTTTCTTTTAAGAAAGGCCAATGTCCAGGAACGTCTTTTGTACGAAGATACTCTGTTTAAGGAAAAGGTCCTTAAGGAAAAAGCACAGGAAAAATCAGCCCGCGTGCAAGATGAGATAGAGGGCCTGCAGAAGAGTATTGATAATCTGATGGCAAAATCCGTTTCACTTGAATCAGAACTTCTTTCCAGTAGGCAGGAGCTGGAACTCGCAAAAAGAAACCTCACAAAATTAAAAAACCAAAACACATCCACAAGGCGGGAAACGGAAAAGGCTAATCTAAGCATAATCAATCTGAAAAATAAAGTAGCCCATCTTGTCAAAGAAGCATTGAATGCTGATGACAGGCTTATGCTTCTTATGAAAACAAAGGATGCCCTAAGCCAACGGCTTGAGCAGTATGAACAAAAAATTTCCCAGCAAGCGCCTCCAGAACGGCAAGAGCGGTATTTGTATGAGGATATTCCTGATACGGTAACGGAAACGGTATTGTATGAGCCATCATTTGCCCACGGTGAAGTGCTTACGGTCAACAGAGAGTTTGCTTTTCTGGTAATAAATCTCGGAAGGTCGCATGGTATGGAAGAAGGAATGGTTTTGAGCATAAAGCGTGATGACAGAAATCTCGCGCAAGCACGCGTTGAAACAGTAAGAGAACATATATCAGCCGCCGCGCTTGTTGATAAGGAAAACCTGTCACAGATAAGGGCAGGGGATAAAGCGATTATTATAGGGAATATATAGAAAAATGGATAAAAATAAGCAGATCATAGTTGCTTTTCTTTTAATTGCCGTTTTAGCGTTAGGCGCTGCTTTATTTTTTTACACAGAATCTCAAAAAGAGCTGAAGGCCATTAATTCTTTGAAGCCGCGGATTGACTCTGTGACAGCCAAACGAATAGATATAATAAAAAATATAGAGTTTTTAAACAGCCAGCGGGAAAAGCTGGTTCTCCAATTGCAGGATTACAGTGAAAAAATACAGCAATTTGAAGCTGATATACCTAAATTAAAAACAGAAAAAGAAAATATAACAGTTCAATTAGTAGAAGTAGAAAAGGAGTCAGCTGATTTAATCAATACGCTGAATACCGTTACTGCTCAGGAATCTGCATTAAAAGATGAGCTCGCAAAGGCTCAGTTAAGCCACCAGGATTTACTCGAAGCCTTAGAGTATGCCGGAAAAGAAAAGTCGGAACTTGAAGAAAAACTTAAGTCCTATATACAGAAATCACAAGGTGTGCAATTAGGTAAGATAGTTGTTAAGGTCGCAAAACCGGCAGAAGGCAGCGTTGTGGAAGTAAGCAGAGAATATAAATTTTCAGTAATGGACCTGGGAGAACAAGATGGGGTAAAAAGCGGTGATCTATTGGAAATTTACCGCAATAATAAGCTTATAGCCAAAGCCCTTATTGAAAATATTTATGATGATATGTCGAGTGTGATAGTCTTTGACCAATGGCGCGATGTTGATATTCTTGTCGGAGATACTGTAAAACTTCAGAAAAGCTGACTAGCGAATTAACCATTCATATGATAACCATAAAAAAACCCCTTTCGTTACGAGGCGATATAACAGTCCCCGGCGATAAGTCCATATCCCATAGAGCTGTTATGATGGCATCGATTGCTAAAGGCCAAAGCCGCCTAAAAAATCTATTGATGGGGCAGGATTGCCATTCCACCATAAATGCCTTCAAGAGCACGGGAATTTCAATTAGAGCGAAAGAAGATATTATTGTCGAAGGAAAAGGCCTCAGGGGCCTATCAAGTCCGATAGATGTTTTGTATCTTGGAAACTCAGGGACTACTATGAGGCTATTATCCGGAATACTCTCAGGCCAGAATTTTAAAACCATTTTAACAGGAGACAGCTCCTTGTCCCAAAGACCTATGGATAGGATAATCCGGCCTTTAAGGCTTATGGGAGCTGACATAAGCGGCAAGGATAATGGAAATCTTGCGCCGCTTAGCATAAAAGGCGCAGGGAGCCTGAAATCAATTGATTATAAAACTCAGGTTGCCAGCGCGCAGGTTAAATCCGCGATAATGCTCGCGGCCTTATATGCCGACGGCAAAACAACTATTACCGAGCCTTACAGGTCAAGAGACCATACAGAGAGGATGTTTAATCTTTTCGGGGTGGATGTTGAACAGAAGGGGTTGTCAGTTTCTGTTAAAGGTTTGGCAGATTCAGAGCTTGGGCCTCAAGATATAGATATACCCGGTGATATATCATCAGCGGCTTTTTTTATCGCTTTAGGGGTGTTATCTGATGATGCCCAAATCAGGATAGACAATTGCGGTTTAAACCCTACACGCACAGGCATGATAGGTGCTTTAAAACGCATGGGAGCCAATATAGAAATTATTAGTGATGGAAAGGGCTTTGAGCCGACCGGCAGTATAATTGTAAAAAATTCATCGCTTAAGGCTATTAAGATAAAGCAAGAAGATGTGCCTCTTATGATTGATGAAATACCTTTAATCTCTCTTTGCGCTACGCAGGCAGAGGGCGCTACCATTATAGAAGGCATCGCGGAGCTGCGCGTAAAAGAGACTGACAGGGTGCATGCTATTAAGACCAATCTTAAGGCGCTTGGCGCGTCAGTTGAAACAGAAGGGGATAGCCTAATAATAAAAGGGCCTGTAAAATTAAAAGGCGTATCTGTGAAGAGTTTTGACGATCATCGTATTGCCATGATGTCGGTTATCGCGGGGGCCATATCGAAAGGCAATACCTCTGTATTAAACACAGATTGCATAGATGTCTCTTTCCCGGGCTTTATGGATACTTTGTCAGCCTTATCTAAGTAAATATATTATATTTATATTTGACAATAATAGCTTGTTTTGTTATAATCTTGTCACTCTTAGACATACATTACCATAAGCCTGTTTAAAAGCAGAGGCACTCGCCTGTTCTTGCAGGTAACCAAGGAGAATAATATGGCTAATTCAAATTCCGTCGGTATCAAGAAAGCCCTGGATATTTTGGTAAAATTTTTTGATCGGTTCTTAGGC
Source organism: uncultured Planctomycetia bacterium (assembly GCA_964493115.1). Classification (GTDB taxonomy): domain Bacteria; phylum Omnitrophota; class Gorgyraeia; order JABMRG01; family JABMRG01; genus CAZBNF01. The sequence continues at coordinate 3,137 of CAZBNF010000052.1, forward strand.
ATGTTTTCCAATGATATGGGCCTTGATTTAGGCACTGCCAATACATTGGTTTATGTTAAGGGCCAGGGAATAGTTCTTTGCGAGCCCTCTGTTGTCGCGATACAGAAAGGGACATCAAAGGTATTGGCGGTAGGAGAAGAGGCAAAGCGCATGCTTGGGAGAACTCCTGGTAATATTATCGCTGTACGCCCTATGAGAGATGGTGTTATAGCGGATTTTGAGATGACAGAATCTATGGTGCGTTATTTTATAAAGAAGGTTCATAACAGGCGGGTTTTTGTAAGGCCGCGTATTGTAATAGGGATACCTTCCGGTATTACTGAAGTGGAAAAGAGGGCTGTTAGAGATTCTGCTGAGCGGGCAGGGGCGAGAGAAGTTTATATGGTTGAGGAACCCATGGCCGCGGCTATTGGAGTAGGGCTTCCCATTGTAGAGCCTGCCGGTAATATGATAATTGATATTGGCGGCGGTACCACTGAGCTGGCAGTTATATCCTTGGCAGGTATAGTGTTCTCCAGATCCATAAGAATAGGCGGAGATGAAATGGACCAGGCAATTATAGAGTACCTTAAAAAGACATATAACCTTATGATTGGCGAAAGAACAGCGGAAGAGATTAAAATAAAAATAGGTTCCGCCTATCCTCTGGATGAAGAGCTTAAGATGGAGGTCAAAGGACGCGATCTTATAGCGGGACTTCCCAAGATGATAATAGTAACCTCCGAGGAAATAAGAGAAGCGCTTTCAGAGCCGATTCGTCAGATAGTGGAATCCACAAGGATAACCCTTGAAAGGACTCCCCCTGAACTTTCAGCCGACCTTATAGAAAGAGGCATTATGCTGGCAGGCGGCGGGGCACTGTTAAGGGGTATTGATAAGATATTATCGGATGAAACAGGGCTCCCTGTTCATGTAGCTGATGATCCTCTAACAGCAGTGGCCCTTGGGACAGGTGAGGTATTAAATGAGTTGAAATACCTTAAGCGTGTTGTTGTCACACAGAAACCCGAGTATCGTACTTAATATTAATATACTAAGACCTTTGAGTGAAAATAAAAAGATCCTTAACCTTTCTGTTAATCATATTATATATAGTAGTCATCTATTTTTCTTCCCCGCGGTATATAGATAAACCCAAATTCGTATTCCTGAAAGTTTTTAAACTGCCTCTTAACCTTACACGCAATCTATTCAAAGAAATCAATTTTCTTATAAAATCCAGGGATATGATAAAGGAAAATCCCCTGCTTTATGAAACCGTCTCTGCTTTAACGAGCGAACTTGTCCGCTATAAAGACTTAGAGAGTGAAAACGGGCGGTTAAAGGCCCTGCTTGGGTTCAAGCAAAAATCCACACTTAAACTTATCCCCGCTTCTGTTGTAGCGAAAGATTCTTCAAATTTTTCAGATACGATTGCAATAGATCAGGGTACGGCCCAAGGCATAAAAAAAGATACAGTGGTAATATCGCAGGCTGGTCTTGTTGGCCGTGTTCTTAACGGGTTATCAGATATAAGCAGGGTAAGCCTTATTGTTGACCCTAATTCCCGCGTAAGCGCTATAACTTTAAGGTCCAGGCAGATTGGAGTTGTATATGGCAGCTCATCAGGTATGTGCAGGATGATATATATTCCCCTTGATGCTGATATAGTGGAAGGAGACGAAGTGTTGACATCCGGGTTTAGCGATATTTATCCTAAAGGCCTAATGATCGGGACTATATCGAAAATAGTAAAAGAGCCCAGAGGGTTAAGCTTATCAGCTGTAATAAGGCCCGCTGTTGATTTTACCAGGCTGGAAGAGGTTTTATGCATCGAATAGGCTTAAAGTCAATAATGCTTTTAATATTATCGGCCGGTTTAATTCAGGCAACATCTTTTGATCTTATAAGGTTGTTTGGCGTAAAGCCGGATATCTTGCTCCTAATAACTATATTCGCGGCACTTTCATTTGACAGAAAAGACGTTCTGATGTGTTCAGCGACAGCAGGCATTATAAAAGACATAACCTCATCAGCGGTATTCGGAAGCTGTGCCGTATCATTTCTGCTTATCGGTTTTTTTATTAACGCGCATCAGAATAAGTTTTACAGAGAAAAGCCCTTGACGCAGATAGCCTTAAGTTTTTCAGCTTATATATTTGTAAGTATTTGCGTTTTTTCTCTTAACGCTATAGCGTATAGGCAGCTGGGGTTTTTTTATAACGGGGTTAATCTAATGCTTAAGGGGGCTGTTTATACCTGCCTTGTCGCGCCTTTAGTCTTTTTAGCTGCATCCAGGATCTTACGTGTAAAACTCGCATAGATGTTTTAGCCCGCGACAAGCTTTCAACAAACCGCGAAGGAAGATATGCATAGTAATAGAATAAACATAATAAGCGCGGCTATATTCGCGTCATCTTTGTTGCTGCTTACCGCGCTTTTTTATTTTCAGATAATAGGATATGGTTATTATAGGTCCTTAAGCCTAAAGAATACCGTAAGAACAATCCCCCTTGAGGCCTCAAGGGGGGCCATATATGACAGAAAAGGCATCGTTCTGGCAAAAGATGATATATCATTTAATCTGGTTTTGATACCGCAGGAGATATCAGATCTTGGAAACACTCTTAATATGTTAAGTGTTGTAACAGGCAGAAAGAGGGAAGATCTGGAGGCAATTTACAGAAAAAATTACCGGCTTCCTTTTGTCCCTGCTGATATTATTTCAAATATACCCCCGGAAAAGGCTTTTAAAATGGAAGAGAGGCTTGTTGATATACCGGGTGCTTTTATATGGTCAGTCCCAAAGAGGCTATATCCTAACGGCAGGGTAGGTTCCCATGTGATAGGTTATATAGGTAAAATCGCGGATTCAGAGCTTAAGAGGCTTAAGGATTACGGTTACAGCATGCGGGATCTAGTCGGAAAAAACGGCGTAGAGCAACAGTACGATGCCTATCTTAAAGGTGATGATGGTGGAATACAGATAGAAGTGGATTCCCGTTCACGAGAGGTGTCAAGAATAGGTTTTAAAGAGCCCAGGAAAGGCAAGGACCTTACCCTTACCATAGATTTAGGGTTACAGCGTTTTGTTGATATGCTTTTTAAGGGCAAAAAAGGCGCCTGCATTGTTATGGAGTCACAGACAGGGAGGGTACGGGCCCTTGTAAGCAGCCCTGAATTTGATCCCAATATTTTTGTAACGGGAAAGGACGCGGACAGGCTTAAAATTTTAAGGGACACAGGCCACCCTCTTCTTAACCGTGCGGTGACAGGCACATATCCTCCCGGCTCTACATTTAAGACAGTTGTTGCCTATGCCGGGATTGCGACAGGGACTGTTAAAGAAACCACAAGCTTTTTATGCACTGGTGTTTTTAAACTCGGAAACACAAGTTTTCGATGCTGGAAAGAATCAGGTCATGGGTATCAGGATATAGTACAGGCACTGACTCATTCTTGTAATGTATTTTTCTACAGCCTTGGCAAGGCCCTTGGAGCAGAGCAGATATACAGATACGCTTTGTCTTTTGGCCTGGGGAGCCTTACGGACATAGATCTTCCGCAGGAAGTAAAAGGAATTGCCCCCGGGCCTATGTGGAAAAGGTTTGCCTTAAAGGCCCCATGGTATGAAGGGGATACTATAAATTATTCCATAGGGCAAGGATACCTTGAAGTTACGCCCATTCAGATGTTAAGGGTTATAACCATAGTAGCTAATAATGGATTTTGCCCGCAGCCATATGTTGTAGAAGATATAGAGGGTGTAAAAATATCCCATAGAAGAGAATATTCTCCAAGGCTTAGGTCTGAATTTTTTAAGATGGTCAGGGCAGGGCTTTTTGATGCTGTAAATGGCCCCACAGGCACAGGCCAGAATGCCAAAGTAAATGGTTTAGATATTTCAGGAAAAACCGGAACTGCTCAAGCAGGGCCTTCACGTGAATCTCATGCCTGGTTTATTGGCTTTCTGCCGTCTAATGAACCGCTGATAAGCCTGGTTGTATTTATTGAACATGGTGGAAAAGGCGGAGAAGATGCCGCTAGCATAGCAAGGCTTACTGCCGTGTACCTTAAAGAGAATGGGTTTTTAAATGAAAAAGCTCTTTAAAAACACAGACCCCGCGTTATTATTTATAATAGTCGTCATTCTTATCATAGCCTTTCTTTCATTATACAGCGCCTCTCACCAGCCGGGCAGAGATTTAGTTAAAAATTATTCAATGCAGCAGCTGATGTGGCTTGGCCTGACAATTCTCGTTGCGCTTCTCTTCATAAAATTTGGGTATGAACGCTGGATTGATTATAGCTATCTTATATTCGCGTTAAACCTCTTAGTGCTTTTGCTGGTACTGATACTTGGTGATATCCGTTATGGCGCCAGGAGATGGATTGACCTGGGAATTTTCAGCCTTCAGCCCTCAGAGCTTTGCAAGATAAGTTTTATGCTTGCCCTTACAAAATTTGTTACTGATAATAGCGATAGGATTAAAGAGATAAGGACAGTGATTGTTTCACTTTTTATATGCATGCTCCCTGTCGCGTTAATCATAAAACAGCCTGATCTTGGGACAGCAATAGCCTTTTTACCGATATTTTTTGTTGTTCTTTTTACCGCGGGGGCAAAGATAAAACATCTCCTGATTGTTTTTATGCTGGGGGCAGGGACAACCCCATTATTATGGAGCATGTTGAAACTTTATCAGAAAAAGCGGCTGCTTGTATTTTTAAATCCTAATATTGACCCTCTTGGCGCCGGGTATACAATAATCCAGTCACGGATAGCTGTAGGCTCAGGCGGCTTATTAGGCAAAGGATGGCTTTCAGGCACCCAGAATCAGCTTAATTTTCTTCCTGAGCGGCATACTGATTTTATATTTTCAGTAATAGGAGAGGAATGGGGATTTGTAGGCGCTGTTGTATTATTAGGCCTCTTTTTACTTCTTATTAAAAGACTGCTTGCCATAGCGAATACTACAAATGATGATAGAGGTAAAGTGCTTATATCAGGGATAGTGGCCCTTATATGGTTTCAGGTATTTGTAAATATTGGCATGACAATAGGGCTGATGCCCGTTGTAGGGTTGCCGCTTCCGCTTATAAG
>CAZBNF010000053.1:0-8207 GCA_964493115.1 uncultured Planctomycetia bacterium
GGGATTGGAATGCACTGGGGGATCTCTGCCAGCTGGAGAACTTAACTGATAATGCGACCCTGCATAAAGATATCCGCAAAGTTCCTGCCGGTAGCGTTCTACACTTTCACAATGGTAAGATAGGCCTTGAACCGAATTCATATATTGATTTAATACCAAGGCAAAAGTCCGATCCGGATATAGCTTTAGCAGCTTTAAATGAAGAGATAGCCTTCTGGGCAGGCGATGCTCCATATCTTTCTTTGTCAGGAGGATTTGATTCACGGGTGATCTTAAGCTCGATGCTTAAGCAGGGAATAAAACCGCATCTGATCACTACTGGCACTGATGAGTGCTCTGATGTGCAGGTTACCCGGAGAATTGCAGATGCATTCGGATTAAAACACGATATCATTACTCTCGATTTGCAGGATTTTGTTGCTAACAGCGCTGAAATTTCAACACTGACCAACGGGACCAAGCCAGCTTGTCATTGGCACACCTATCTTTATCCGCTTAAGGCAAAATTAGAAAAGAACCGCACATTCTTTGTTGGCACGCTTGGTGAATTTGCCAGGTCTTATTACTTTGATAAGGGCTGTCTCGCGCAGTTTGCAGACATATTTGGCGAATATTCTCTTGCGTTGTTTTGGAAACTTAAGCTTGGCAGGCACCATACTTTTGCCGACAATGAGCTAAACGGGTTAGCTCCGGAATTTTCCAGCCAGCTTGATACTGTCGGAACATCAAACCGCGCAAAACAGCTGACAAGGTTATGTCACAAACAATTCCTTCCCGGTCTTACCAGATTCTATTTCGAGCAGAGAGTGCCGAATTTCTACGCTAACGGCATCAAGATGTACCTGGCAACCGGCAATTGGAGATCGCCTTACCATAGCAGGAAATGGATAGGCGCTATCTGGAATCTGGACAATACCTGGAAACTCGGCTCGAACTGGCATCGCTATGCAATTGCAAAAAACTTTCCGCAGCTTCTTGATTTTTCAGAGGAGAACGGCTTTGATATGAAAAAGATGCTTCCTAAAGCCCCACCTTTTTATTGGACGCCTTTTATGCGGCATACGCCTTATGCGACTTATGATTTAAGCATTGGGTGGTTCAGGGATGCCCGGATTCAGGAGTTTATGCGAGAAAACGTAAGCCTTATCAGCGATATAATAGATAAAAAAACGGCGGTAAGCATTATAGAAGCCCATAGATCAGGTATAGACCGCACCCGGACTATGGCTTTCTTGTTGGCAATGCTCCACTGGAAACGTGCGGTGAATGCTGTAAAGGTAAATGTATGTTAAAAAAGGATCAGTCTAAAAGGCCGCGAATGAATAGATTGCGACCGGCAGAAAACAAACCAGGGACGCTTATATGAGTAAAATCATAAATGTTCTGCTGATCCGGCCGTTAGAGTTCTGTCGTACTGAACCTATGGGGCTTATGTATTTGGCTGCTTATGTCAGAGAGCATTCATCTTGCAGGGTCAGAATATTCGATGTTTTTGCTGAAACGGGTTTTAACGGGCGTTCACAAAAGGCGGATATTGAGAAGTTGCTCAAGAAGGAATTGGAAGATTTCAAGCCTGATCTGGTAGGCATATCTTCCATGTTTTCTATTTATCACCAAAGTCTCCACGATGTTGCTGAAATCGTGAAATTAATAGATAAAAATGTGTTTGTAATCGCAGGCGGCGCCCATGTTTCTTCTTTCCCAGAGGGGGTATTGAAAGATGACCATATAGATGCTGTGGTAAAAGGGGAGGGGGAAAGAGTTTTGGCTGAGGCGGTAAATGCCCTGTCCGAAGGTAAGGAGATGTCTCAGGTCGCCGGGGTGATGATTAAAGGAATCGTCGGAGCTGTTAGAGACAAAGCAAGCATGTTTATAGAAGACCTGGATACCATTCCTTTTCCGGCGCGAGATCTTGTCAATATGGAGGCCTATTTCAACGATCAATACACGCGGGAGCACTCAATGCGATTTCCGTGCGGAGTAATTATATCAAGCAGAGGTTGCCCTTTTGATTGCGTTTATTGTGCTATCCATTGCGTTTGGCAGCATACCTACAGAATGCATGGTTCCCAGAAGGTTGTTGATGAGATAGTTTTTTTGGTCGAAAAGTATGGCGTCAGAGAGATCGCATTTTATGATGATAATCTGACGTTCTCGAAAAAAAGAATGATTGCTATTTGCGATGAGATCGTTCGAAGAAAAATAGATATAAGATGGTGTACGCCCAATGGGGTTGCCATTTCTACGTTGGATGAGGAAGTGCTGGCGAAAATGAAACGAAGCGGTTGCTATAAGCTTACCTTTGGAATAGAAACAGGTTCTCTTCAGACGCAGAAATTCATACGGAAGACTTATATTGACCTGAAGCGAGCCAAAGAAATAATAAGTTATTGTAACAAACTAGGTATTCTGACCCATTCCTCATTTATTATCGGTTTTCCTTTTGAAACCGAGCAAGATATTATGCAAACTATTGACTATGCCACCTCCTGCGGGCTTGATATGGCTGCCTTCTATCTTGCCTGCCCTTATCCTGGAACGGATCTTTACAATATATACCGGCAAGAAGGATTGATCCCGGAGATTCAAGGCCAAAACGATATAGGTTGGCAAAGTACGATACTTCGGCCCTCATATGGTACCAGGGTGTTTACGCCTGCGCAGCTTGAGGCGTATCGGGATTTGGCAACAAAAAAAGGTATTGATCAATAGAATTTTTCATCCCATAGGTATCGTGACCAAACTGTTAAATAGAGACGGGGTCGGATATCTTAAACGAATTTTGTCAAGTTATTGGCTGCGTTATAAAAAACTTCTAATTCAAAAATAGGTGGGCTGCTCGCAATGCTCCACTGGAAACGCGCGGTGAACGCCGCTAAATCAGCGTAATCGTAATAATTCACTATACTACGAACATTTTTTTTGACTAAGGGTTAATTTATGATAAAATGTCTACTGATAGAAAATGTCCACTAAATAATGGACATTTATAGGAGGGGGGCGACTGCAATGAAGATACTCTTAGGTGATAAAGCCAACATAATCATACGTGCCATGTTGTCTCAAGCCCACAGGAAATGGGTTGCCAGGGATTTTGAGAAAGAGCTTGGGGTCAGTCGTGCGCGCGCGGCAATGGTATTATCCACATTGCACAGGAAAGGGTTTGTTGGCGGAATTCGTTCCGGCAGGCTGGCTCACAGTGTATTGCAAAATAAAGAAGAACTCCTCGACGAATGGCTAAAGGTTTATAAATTTGAGCTTAATGAAACACATCTTTATTACTCAGCTCATGGCGATATTGTAAGTCGTCTAAAGAAGTATTTCGCGTCAAAAAATGAGCCCAAAAAATACGCCTTAACGCTTCACACCGGAGCGAATTTTATAACGAATTACGTAAATACACCAACCTCATACTGCTATTTGCCCAGCGAGAATTTCCGGAATATTTCGCTGGACTTAAGGCAGGCTCTCGACCTAAAAGAATTAAAAAAAGGCGGCAATTTCTACTTAATAAAACCATACTACAAAAATGCCGTATTTTTTAATGCTCAGACAATAAAAGGCTGCAATATTGTTTCGGATCTCCAGCTTTATTTAGACCTGTATAATTTCCCACAGAGAGGCAGAGACCACGCGGAGTATTTATTAAAAACCTTAAAGGAAGAAGGAAAGAGCCTTGTCTAAACTATTTCCAGGGGAAAATCTTCTCATAGAGCAGGAAAACGGCTCTGATGAATATATTCATGATGTGCGCCAAGACATATTTGATAGATTTAATAAGCTCAAAGATGCACTGCGAAGGGTTAAAGAGTGAAGACGTACGCCATCGGCGATATTCATGGCGCTTACAGGGCGCTGATGCAGTGTTTTGAGCGCTCGAAATTCGATTATGAAAAAGACCGCCTAATCGTGATGGGTGATGTTTGCGACGGATATCCGGACGTTAAGAAGTGTATCGATGAGTTTTTAAAGATTAAGCACTGTGATCTGGTCATTGGCAATCATGATATGTGGGCTCTCGACTGGGCTTTGCGCGACGACAAGCCGAAGATATGGACGAGTCAGGGCGGTGACCGGACAATGGCGTCATATAATGGCGGCCCTATGCTGAAGGCTCATGTCGATTTCTTAGAAAGCGGACAGCTTTGGATCGAGCGCGATGAGCAGGTCTTTGTGCATGGTGGGTTTAATCCGGACATATCGCTTGCGAGCCACAGCGCGCAGGTATTAGTCTGGGATAGAAGGCTTCTTGATATGGCGTGGAAGTTGCAAGTGGAGGGGCATAAATGTCAATTAGGAAAGTACAAGAACATTTTTGTTGGCCACACAACAACTGAACTTTATAACACGTTACAGCCGATTCATGTGTGCAATGTCTGGAATATCGATACCGGGGCCGGATGGTCTGGTAAGCTCACGATAATGGATGTTGATTCCAAGAAATATTGGCAGTCAGATCTGACTCCGGATTTATACGGAGGAACACCGGACAAAAGGTAAAGATAATAAGGGGGAACTAAAGATGGCAAAGAAATACAAGACGAAGGCCCCGAATAGAAAAATACTAAAAAAATATTGGAACGCCCTCGAAATATTGGAAGGCAGACACTCTAAGGAGATATGGGATTTAGAAAAGAAAATGGCTAAGGAGACAGGCATAAAGGATATTTGTTTTTTTAGCTGTGACGGGGATTATGTCGGCATAGGAAATGGGAGCAGGACTATGAAATTAGTCCAAGATCTTAGGGGAACTGAATGAGGTGTAAAAAAACATTCTGCCTGTATTCTCTTCCGGAGAAAAAATATGAAAGAGCCCTCAGAATTATTTAACAATTTAATTTACCATTCCGGATATCTTAAGGCAACCATAAAAGAAGGAGTTGCCGCGCTTAAACCTTACGCGAAGGATCTGGAGGTTATTCATATAAGAATCGATTATCCGGATCCATCCACCTGGCGAAAGAAGAAGTATTGGCATATTTCAAAGAAAGAAATATGCTCGCGGCTGGATGAATGGGTCTTTAAACATCTTATCGACCAAAATGAGTACGCCGCCTATCTTGAGCGATATCGTCCCGCGAAGGCGCGAGAGGAGATTGGGGATATCGATGAGCATATCATGAATATGCATTATCGGCCGCAGGCGATAAAGATATTACGCGGTAAGAAATTCTTCAATCTGGCGCGCTGGACAAAGAAACGCGTTCGCATGGAATACAGGCGTCGTTCTAACCTATATTGGAAAAATGGAGATGAGTACAGGTATTGCAACCCTGTTGAAAGTTTATTTATTCGAAAGAATGGCGGCGACAAAGAGGTGATCGGTATAGGCGGCTTCGGAGGTTCCGGACAGCGCGAAATGTGCACTTTTTTTACAGCGGTCTTTTATCTATTGAGCAAAAAGACGCGAATCCCGCATTATTTGTTTAATCAGAACGGCTTTAACGAGTTTGAATATATTGGACGAAAATACCGCACGGTATTAATACCGGGTTTCGGGAGCAATTTTGATTTAGATAAACGCCTCTACGGGGAAATTCAGAAGAAGGGTTTTTATTGGAAATAAGTAAGATGCGTAAGCAGACTATTCCTAGAAATGGAAGTGGCGATGAAATATAAAATATTTGTCAGTGGCGTGCAAAAGGAATTTAAAACAGATCGCCTGGCGCTAAGAGACTATATCAATGGCGATCCGTTACTAAGCAAATTCTTTGAAGTGTTTTTGTTTGAATCTCAGCCTGCCAGCGGCCGCCGAGCGGACGATGTTTATTTGGAGGAGGTGAAGGCCAGTGATATATACCTTGGGCTATTTGGCGATAATTATGGCCCCGAAGACAGCGGTGGGCAATCGCCGACTCACAGAGAGTTTCTTTTGGCGACCGATCTCGGAAAACCCCGCCTGATCTTCATCAAGGGCGAAGATGATTCAAAGCGGCACCCCAAAATGCTTGGTTTGATCCGGTCGGCCGGCGAGCAGTTAATCCGGCGCCGCTTCAGTACGCAGCCGGAGTTATACGCGGCTGTCTACGCAAGCCTGGTGCATTATCTTCTTTCGGCCGGAAGGATCGTTACCGGCCCCTTTGACGCGACGGAATGCCGCAATGCGGAGTTATCGGATATTTCGGAAGACAAGATCCGCTGGTTTCTTAACCAGGCCCGCAGTTCGCGTGATTACGCTTTGCCCCTTCAGACACCTGTCAAAGACGTCTTGACCCACCTGGACCTTCTTGATAAAGAAAAACCAAATCACGCGGCGATCTTACTGTTTGGGGCCAGGCCCCAGAGATTCCTTATCACTTCGGAAGTGAAATGCATGCACTTTCACGGCACGCAGAAATTAAAGCCGATACCGTCGTATCAGATCTATAAAGGGACGGTGTTTGACATGGTCGATCAGGCGGTTGACTTCGTGATGTCAAAGCTGAACCGGTCTGTCGGCACCCGCAAACACGGGCCGCAAGCCCCGGTGGAATATGATATCCCTGAGGAAGTCGTTACAGAAGGCATTGTCAATGCCGTTGCCCATCGCGATTACACAAGCAATGCCAGCGTGGAAATATTGCTTTTTTCGGATCGCATTGAGATATGGAACCCGGGGACATTGCCGCCTCCGCTGACGGTCGATAGTTTATCAAAGCCTCATTCATCCCATCCGGGGAATCCGCTGATCGCCGAGCCGCTGTTCTTGACAAAGTACATTGAAAAGGCCGGGACAGGGACAGTCGATATTTTTGATAATTGCCGGAAAGCCGGCTTGAGACCGCCTAAATTTCGCCTGGACAGCGGCTTTTTTATCCTGACGGTCTGGCGCAAAAAGACTGCGGCACAGCTGGAGATGGCACCAAGTCAGCACCAAGTCGGCACCAAGTTGGCGTTAAGTCAGCACCAACTTGAAATATTGCGCAAATGTTCGGTTGACAGCGGGATAACTGAGCTTATGAAAATTGCGGGAAGATCAGACCGCACCAAGTTCAGGGACCAGGTTCTTGGCCCGCTCATTGTATCAGGATTTCTGGAGATGACGTTCCCGCACAAACCACGCAGTAGCAAACAAAAATACCGTCTTACTAAAAAAGGGATCAGATATGTAAAGAAACGCGGGAAAAGGAAGTGAGGATGGCGCCGGATTATTGCATTGTCGAGCTTATAGATCGAACATAGACAGAACGCAGAAAGAAGAAGAGGCTTGACAATTTGTCACAAAAAGGACATATTATTTGTGACAAAAAAGGAGTGCTAAATTTATGCAAAGCATTGATAATAAAGTAGTTAGCAGGATATATGGCAAGCATAGGGGTTGGGTCTTTACTCCAAACCATTTTCTTGACCTTGGGAGTCGTACAGCTTCGCTACGCGCCTGTATGGATAGGAAATATCTTTAGAAAAATTGAATACGGCCGAAGAAGAGATTAACAGGATTAAATAATGAATTACTGGTGGACATCAGATTATCACTTTTCGCATTTCAATATCATCCGCTATTGCAAGAGGCCGTTTGAGACGGCTGAGGAGATGAATGAAACGATCATTAAAAAGCATAACGAGAGAGTTAAGCCCGACGATATGGTCTTTTTTCTGGGTGACTTCATTTTCAAAGGTGGGAAAGAAGGCGGGGTTGATAAGTACCGCCAGTTCGAAAAAAGGCTGAACGGCAAGTTCATTTTTATCAAGGGCAACCACGACCGGAACAATAGCCTCAGGACGATCATTACGAAAATGTATATCCATTATGGCGCCAAGGATATTTGCATGACGCACCGGGCTGAGGATGCGGATCTTAACGTTCCATGGAATTTCTGCGGTCATGTTCATGAAAAGTACAAGGTAAAGCGATTGAACGAGAATTCATTGGTTGTGAATCTCTGCGTCGAGGTTTGGAATTATTATCCGGTTTCATTTAATGAGATCAATTCTTCTGTCGCCACGTTTTTGAAAGAAGAAAAGCAAGGCGATGAGATAACTATATGAAAGAACTGGGCGGCCATTGGGCGGAGACAGTTTTGTGGAAAAGCTCGAAAACATGCTCAATATAAAATTAAAGAAGGATAGACCTGGTCCGAAGCCTAAAGAGAGGTATAATTAAGTTGTGTGTCCCTTTAATCCTGGGCATTGACGATGACGGTACTATTTTGGGACAGCAGATCGGCAACTTAACCTTAAAAGATATTTCGAAAGCCATTAGTGACTGGATTGAGCCCAAGGTCTAT
>CAZBNF010000054.1:0-1373 GCA_964493115.1 uncultured Planctomycetia bacterium
CATTTTCCTGTCCAGCAATACAAGCAAAGTTTCTCTTTCGGAAGGCCTATAGCTTCCACCATATCATCTATTTTCTGATATCTTAGTGTTGTAACATCTACATCCTTAGTAATCCACTCAAGCATTTTTTCATGCTTTTTAGATGTATCATCAACATATTCCGAGACATCGTTTATGTCATGACCCTCTATGGCGCATATGGCTTTACGGGCTGCAAGTTCTTTTATCGATCGGGTAGAGAGATTAAACTTACATGGAAACATCAACGGCGGACATGCTAACCTTACGTGTATCTCTTTTGCGCCTCTATCCCAGAGCTTTTTTACTGTAAAGTTTTTAAGCTGGGTGCCCCTTACTATAGAATCTTCACATACAACTATTTTGTTATTTTCAATTATCTCTCTTATCGCGACAAGCTTCATTGTCGCAATAAGGTCTCTTGTCTCCTGCGAGGGCGGGGTATAGCTTCTTCCATAACCAGGAGTGTATTTCACAAGAGGCCTCCTGAACGGCTTACCTGATTCCATTGCATAACCCAGGCCATGAGAAAGCCCTGAATCCGGAACACCTGTCACAAGATCTGCTTTTATGTCTTTATCGCGCTTAGCCAAAAGCCTGCCGCATCTTTCCCTTACGACTTCCGTATTTATACCTTCATAGTTTGAAGCAGGAAAACCAGTGTATATCCATAAAAAAGCACATATCTGGTTAGCGTCTCTGCTCGGACTTTTATTGATGATGCCCTTCTCATTTATCAAGGCAATCTCACCTGGGCCTAAATATTTAACAATATTAAAATGATTATTTTCAAAAGCAAATGTCTCGCTGGCAATAGCCCAATCATTGGCGCGCTTACCTACTGCAAGTGGCATATACCCAAATCGGTCTCTTGCTGCGTAAATTCCATCTTTGTGCAGGATCAAGAGAGAACATGAGCCTTCAATACGCTTAAACATCCCCTCTATCCCATCGACTATATCCTTACCCTGATGAATAAGCTTTGCTACAAGCTCTGTTGAATTTACTTTTCCTTTTGTAACCTCACTAAAAGATACCCCATCTTCAAGAAGGTTCTCTGAGAGCTCTTTCGCATTTTCAATAAAACCGCATGTAACTATACAGAATGGGCCAAACTTTGAACTAAGGTATATTGGCTGCTCATCGCAATCGCTTATAATACCTATGCCTTTGTTGCCTTTCATATTCCTATAGTCAGTATAAAACTTGGATTTAAATTGGCTCTGGCTTATATTATGTATTTCGCGGCTAAAATCATCCCCTAAAACTGCCATGCCCCCAAATTCCGTTCCAAGATGTGAATGATAATCCGTACCGTAAAATAAGATCTCCGCACAATCACCCTTAGAAACAAC
>CAZBNF010000054.1:1473-8068 GCA_964493115.1 uncultured Planctomycetia bacterium
TCAGTTTCAAGGAGGAGCACTGTCTGTATAAAGGCTAAATGGGAATACCCTTGAGGAAAATTTCCCGTAAGACGGCCTGTTTTTATTTCTATGTCCTCTGAAAATAGGCCGAATTTATTCGCATAACCCAATATATTATCGAACATTGCTCTGGAGCTGTCCTTTTCTCCTATAAGATAAAGTGCGTTTATCATCCAGAATGTGCAGACAATAAAAGAATTCTCAGGCAGGCCAAATTCATCCTTTTCAAGATACCTGAAAGCAAAATTATCCTTGACTAAGATATCCATGCTCCTCTTAACAGTGCTTACTATCTTCTGGTCATCTTTATTAAGGAATCCATAATGAAGCATCAGCAAGTTAGCTGCATCTAATTCTTCTGAACCATAGTGCATTGTAAAAGACTGCATCTTATCGTTCCATCCGTTTTTTAAAACATCCTCTTTTATCTCATCAGCTGTCTGAACCCATCTTTTAGCATATTGGCTTTTCCCTATACGCTGTGCTATCTTTGCAGCCCTGTCCATTGCTACCCAGCTCATTAGCTTAGAATGCACATAATGCCTCGGCTCTCCTCTGCGCTCCCATATACCCTGATCGGGTTTCTGCCATTCCTGGGACGTTATATAGGCTAGTGTCCTTACGGCTGTCCATATCTCTTCATCGAGATCCACCTTAACCTTCTTATTTAATATAAAATATGTGTATATGGTCTCGATAAGTTGACCGTAAAGATCATTCTGTTTTTGGCGATAGGCATCGTTTCCTATGCGAACAGGCCTTGAGTTTTCGTAGCCTTTTAAATGATCTAGGGTTTTTTCCTCCAATACCCTTTCTCCGTTTATACCATACATAACAGATATATTCGCCCGCTTAAAAAGCATGCGATTTAGGATAAAGTTCATATAGTTCGTGGCAGAGCTTAAGTGGCCTATTCTTATATAAAGATCGACTATCATAGAACCGTCACGGATCCAGCAATATCTATAATCCCAGTTTCTGTCTTTGCCTATAATCTCAGGCAGGGATGTGGTAGGCGCTGCTATTACAGCGCCTGTCTTCTGATATGTGAGAAGCTTAAGAGTTATGGCTGATCTTATTACCATATCCTTATGCTGTTTAGGCGACCTTGTCCTGTACACCCAATCCAGCCAATACGTCTTTGTTTTTTCGTATTCTATATACACCTTATCGGTATTAA
This sequence comes from uncultured Planctomycetia bacterium, assembly GCA_964493115.1. Lineage (GTDB taxonomy): Bacteria > Omnitrophota > Gorgyraeia > JABMRG01 > JABMRG01 > CAZBNF01. The sequence continues at coordinate 2,675 of CAZBNF010000054.1, forward strand.
TGTCCTCGAGTTTTTCGTGGTATGAAAAAAGGACATACGATGTACCTTGCAGCTCAATTGGCTCTGCCTTCATGATCTTATCCAGATCAAAATTACTATAAAGATAAAAACTATTATACGGACCTTTCTGTGATATAATCTTTATATAATTTCCGTCATTGACAAAACCGGGTTCTGCTAGAGCATAATTGGGCCGGGGTTTTAATTCAAAGATAATTTTAGGATTCCCCGATACAAGCAATATGTCTCTATGGATCTCAGGCGGGCAATAACACTCTTCACCTGAATTAATAAAACGCGGCATATAATCTCTTACCTCAAATACGCCATCTTTTGTCTCAAAAACAGTCTTTAAGATAGGCGTATGGGGTATATAGGCCTGGCTCACTTTTATTGTATCGACGCCTGCAATCCTAAGATAACCACCATTGTTTTCATCTAATATCCGCGCAAATACAGAAGGCGAGTCGAAATAAGGCATGCACAACCAGTCTATACTGCAATCGCTTCCTATTAAGGCAGCTGTTGTGCAATTTCCGATTATAGCGTAATCATAGTTTTTCATTTGTATGCCTTTATAGGGGTAAGGGTATATTTTATACGTGCAATGGTAGCCTGTCAATGGCAATCATTGATAGGCCTTGATTCTCTGGCGCGAGGGGTTGAAGTATCCGAGCATGAGATGCGGAAAATTAACCTTAAGCATTTTTATGGCCTCGCGCATGCCTAAAAGCTCGTCTCTTTCAGGAGAGAACCTTATGGACTCGAAATAATATGCCGGATCTATATTAAGATTTCTAAGTTGAATCATATCAACCTTAGTTGTCCTTATCAAATTGTTAAAAGCACTAAACTCTTGCCGGGAATCTGTAAAACCTGGAATAGAGAGATAATTAACAGATACGAAACCGCCTGCTGTCTTTGCCTCTTTTATCGACCCTATCACATCGCTAAACCCATATCCCTTTGGCTTATAATATCTATCGTAATAATCCTTCTGCGCGCTGTTTAAGCTTACCCTTATGCTGTTTAATCCTGCGCTGAAGAGTCTCTTTATTAAATAAGGCTTGCTTGCATTTGTGTTTAAATTGATAATGCCTTTTTTTGTTTTCTTTCTTATTATCTTTATGGCTTTTTCTATCGCATCACCGGCAAGAAGAGGCTCGCCTTCGCAGCCCTGGCCAAAGCTTACCACAGGGTCTTTAACATTATCTATATGAAACAATGCAACTTCTGCAATCTCCTCTGGCTTAGGGATAAACTTTATTCTAGGCTGTGTTATGGAACATCTCTTATCAGGCTGATATGATATACATCCGATGCATCGAGAGTTACAGTATGGTGATGTTGGAAGCGGTGCCTCATAACGGCTTAGGAAAAGATTTTTTGCCGCTGGACAACTATAGCAAAGGGCGCATTTCTCAAGATGCCTGAAAAGCCGGTTTTGAGGAAAAAGCATCCTTGTCTTCCTTATCCCTGCCTTAATTTTTGATATATTCATAAAACGCAAATCCTGGCGCAATTCTTTATCAACCCTTACAGCAGCAACGTAAAGCTTATCCTTGTATAAACAGACAGCAGCGTATGAAAATAAAGGCAAGAGCCTGGCACCTTTCTTTTCTGTATAGCATGAATTATATGTTATCGCGTATCCCGGTGATACAAACGCTGATACCGCAAAACACTCCTCATTATTCTCGGCATAAGGGTCTTTGTCTATACCAATAAAAGTCCTGGAATCAGCATCATAGCCAATAGCCTTTCTATCCGGCATAGCAAATAGCTCACTGCCTGATGGAAGTTCTATCAAGTCTTTTGCGGATAATTTAAAAAATAGCCCTGCCTTCATCCCGCAAGCGATCATTTCAGGGACAGGATATATCTCACCCTTTTTATTTGCTACTATAATCTGGGGGTTATCTTTTTTCATAAAACCCTCTTAAGCCCGTTTCTTGAGCACGCCTGCCGGTAGGCAGGCGTGCTCAAGAAACGGGCTTGATAGCTTTTTTTAGGCCATCGTATACAGAAACACGCGGCACGTATCCTAAATTTTCTTTTATCTTTTCTATGCTATATACTCTATCTTTCGTGAAAAATGATATTCGCTTTTCAATAAAAGGTAGTTTCTTTAAGGCGGACACAAAGCATTGTGATATCTTAAAAGGAGGCTTTACGCCCTGACATTTTGCTATATATTCGAAAAACTCACCTACCTCCAGCACCTCTCTATCGGCTACTATATATGTTCCCTCATACGCCTTTTCATCTCTAATGGCAAGCATCATAACATCTACTACATTGTCAACATCAGCAAGCTGAAGCTTTGCTTTACCATCACCAATAACGGGTATCAGCCTCCACCTGGCAAGCCTACAAAGCAAACCAAGAAGATGCGGCTCATGTTCCCCGTATACCATGACAGGCCTTATTATTGATACTTTGAGGCCCTTTGCGCGATATGCTATAGCTATTTTTTCAGCCTCTATCTTTGACTGTCCGTATCTGTTTGTGGCAGAATACGGCATATCATCTGTAAGGGGTACTTGCGGATTTCCACTTATTACAGCAACCGAGCTTAGATAAACTATCTTTTCTACACCACTAAGAAGGCACGCCTCAAACACGTTGTGCGTCCCATCTCTGTTTACCTTCATAAGCTGCGAAAACGAACCATTACTTACAAGGGCTGCACAGTGGAAAACTATTTCCGGTTTTTCTCTGTGCAGTATATTTTTTATCGACTCGATGTCTCCTATATCAAGATACGCAGGCTTTACATTAGAAAGCAACGCCCCAAGAGAGGAAAGCTTCCTCCCTGTGCAGACAACATCATGCCCTTCTGATGCAAGCCTTTCAGAGAGCCTTTTGCCTATAAAACCCGTTGCCCCTGTTACAAGTATCTTCATTTTTTTATACCTTTAATGCTGTCGCCCCTGCCAGGGCCTATGGTTCTTCCCAGAGACTTCAGCATGCCCTCTATACAACTGCGGCAGTCTGATGGTTTTTCATCTATGCATATCTTGTTAGGGTATATTTCATAATGTTTTCTGTATTTTGTGGGCGTAACATTAGGCATAATAACATTTGCCCCGCATTGAAGTGCTTTTTCTCTTCCATTTTTTTCTATAGTTCCTATAGCTGTTGTGGCAGGTATATGGACATCAGGCATTACAATTCTTATAATAGCCAGCACCCTTAAGGCCAGCTCAAGCGTGCCCGAGGCTGCATTGCCAAGAGGGGTATTGTGATGCGATAAAAACGGCCCTATGCCGACCATGTCAAGTTCAAGTTCACGTAATAATAATATATCATCTGCCAATATCTCATATGTCTGGCCTGGGAGCCCTACCATAAAACCCGACCCGACCTGAAAACCAATTGACTTTAGGTTTTTTAAGCATCTTAACCTGTTTTCATATGAGGAATCGGGTTTTAGTTTTCTGAAAAGCTCTCTGCTTGAGGTTTCAAACCTTAAAAGATATCTATCAGAGCCTGCAGCTTTTAGGCTTTTATACTCATCGAAACTTTTTTCACCCAAAGACAACGTTACTGCGCAATCTACGCATAGCTTGACCTTTCTTATTATATCGCATAAACTCTCTATGCTATAGCCATTATCTTCTCCCGACTGTAAAAGTATTGTCCTGTAACTAAGCCTGCCTGCCTTTTCTGCCGCGTCTATAATTTCATCTTCGCTCATTCGGTATCGCTGTATGTTTCTATTATCCCTTCTTAAGCCGCAGTAAAGGCAGTTTTTTATACAATAGTTTGAAAATTCTATGATACCTCTTATATGGACTTCGTCTTTGAAATACTTTTTGCGGATTCCATCCGCCATAGCAAAAAGCTCTGACGAGTCATCAGCAGTAAGCCATTTTATAATATCTTTCCTTCCTAAGTTTTTCATATCTAAAAATACAGATCTCTTTCGCCGTTTTTAATCCGTTCATAATATTTAATAAATTCAGGGAAAGTCTTGGGCATCTGCTGTTTTATCTGAGCTATCTCATCTTGGATAACAGGCTCTGCAACTTTTTTTGTATCTTCACTGGCAAAATCATCAAGCCACTCCCTGAATGTAAGTACTGCATTGAGCTTGCAAAACTTTCCTTCCTGGCCGCTGCGCAGTAAATCCATTATACACTTTCCTGTCCTACCGCACCGATAACCTGCTGTGCAGAATGAAGTTATATACCCCATCGACGCAAACTCACGTATCACCTCGTCAAGGCTTCGTGTATCACCAAGAATGAACTGTTGTCTGTCGCCCTGTTGCTGCGGCATCTTATCTGAATAGGCACCTATGCCTATTTTTGTTGAGGCATCTGTCTGCGTAACACCAAGAGACAACGCATCTCTTCTTATCTGCGCGGTTTCGCGCGCTGTAATTATCATGCCAGTATACGGAACTGCAAGCCTTATAACTGTAATGAGCTTTTTAAAATCATCATCTGATACTTTATACTTAGACTCCATTGTAAATGGCGCATTAGCGGCGGGCTCTAAACGAGGAAATGATATCGTATGAGGCCCTATACCAAATGCCTCTTCAAGGGCTATTGAATGAGTGACTAAACCCATAACCTCAAATCTCCAGTTATAGAGCCCGAATAATACGCCAAGTCCAACATCATCTATGCCTGCCTCCTGGGACCTGTGCATGGAATAGAGCCGCCATCTATAATCACCTTTTATAGTCTCCCGCGGATGAAGTACCTCATATGTCTTGCGATGATATGTCTCCTGAAAAACCTGATATGTGCCTATGCCTGCTTCGTGAAGCCGTTTTAATTCTTCAATCGAAAGAGGCGGGGCATTTACATTAACCCTTCTTATGCTTCCAAAGCCATGCTTTGTCTTTGCTTTTACGCTGTATATAGCTTTTATAGAATCAATCATATAGTCTATGCTGTTGTTAGGATGTTCACCATATACAACTATAAGTCTTTTATGCCCTATCTCACCAGCAAGGACCTCTGTCTCCTTTTTCACTTCATCTAAACTTAAAACTCGTCTCTTTGACCCTTCATTGGATTTTCTAAAACCGCAGTAAAGGCAGTCATTGACACAGAAATTACCCAAATAAAGCGGGGCAAAAGTCACTATCCTGTTATCATAGACCTTTTTCTTGATAGAAAGCGCGGCCTCATGCATTCCCTGTATCAACTCCGTATCCTGAACATTTAGGAGATACGCTGTCTCATCAAGGGTAAGGGTTTCTATATTAAGAGACTTTGCGATAATATCACGAATTCTTTCCTTATCCGCCTGTTTGCATTCACTAAGCCTTGAAAATATGCAATCATCATCTATGAAATCCTTGCCGTCTTTCATATACTTTTCGATCTGGTCCTGCTTGATTCTAGTCTTGGACCACTCTTTTATCTTCTCTGT
>CAZBNF010000055.1:0-7743 GCA_964493115.1 uncultured Planctomycetia bacterium
TCGTCTTAGTGAGGTTCCTTGCGATGCTTATATACTTTCCTACGCAGCAAGAAACACCATAACCTGAACCGAAGATCTTGTGTTGTAATTCCTATGAGCAACAGCATTGACAATCCCCTCTTGAATAGCAAAAACAGGTATTTCAAAGGGGCGTTTAAACTGTGGTGTATGCTCTTGCTGGATAACGGCTTGTTTTATTATATCCAATACAAAACCTACCGTTTTATCAACCCGATCAAATAGCGTTCCATCATAAATATGGTATGAGGGAAAAGGTTTTTCAACTTTGGTGCTAGGCAATTGAATACATTTAATATTGGCCTGATTAAAGAAGTTACGCGGCTCTTTCCCAAATAACAAAATTGCGGCATTCGTAATTTTTCCATCCGTTAAAAGTTTTAAATGCGTAAGAACCTCGTTTTGAATCACGCACCTCTTTAATCAACTTTTGAACACCGGCTTTACGTTTCTTGTCGATCGTATTGTCCCCTTTGATATAAATTAGGATGGCCTTATGTTTCTTTTTCGCTTCTTTAAATTCTGCTTCAGTCGGTGAGATTTTTGCTTTTTTCGTTGCGCCGTATTTGTTGCCAAGAATACCTATATAAATATTGCATTTTCTAACCTCTTCAAGATAAGACTTTTCAGCCGACTTGCTTTTAGCAGGAGCATCTTCAAATAAAAAACATCGAAATATTCAGAAAAAAGCGCATCTTCAAATATGTAATTCTTAATAGCTCGACGTTCTGTTTTAAGTTCTTTCTGAATACCGCTAATGAATATTTTATATTTCATGCTTTAATCCTTTATTTCGTTCTCTCCAGTTAAACCAAATATTATTATCTATTCGTCCGGACTTAATAAACTCCTGCAAATCCTCTGGGTTTATTTTCCACTGTCCTATCTTTGTGGCGCGGATCTGTTTGTCTCTAATAAGCTCACGCACTCTATATTCAGACAAGCCAAGTTGTTTAGCAACCTCTTCTACTGTTAGATATCCCCCGTTTTGTTTAATGGTTTACCCAAATCATTAAGTCTAAGGAAAAATGTTGTCGTTCCCATAATTTATTCTTTCCTCAAACTGCATAACTTATCCGGTTTTCCGCCATATAAGTCTGGTGTCAAATCCGATTGCCAGTATTCTTTTGAATCAACATCCATTATAGTAAGCTTACCCGACCAACCAGCTCCTGTATCAAGATTCCATACATTACACACATGAATCGGCTGTAATGTGTTATAAAGCTCGGTTGTTGTGTGACCGACAAATATGTCCTTGTACTTGCCAAATTGGCACTTATGACCATCCATCTGCTTCTTCCACGCTATATCAAGGAGTGTTCTATCCCAGACCAAAGTCTGCGCGTTATGGCTTTTAAGCGATACATCGGGATTGAATCCCCCATGTACAAATATCTGATTGTCGTGTTCAATCCAGAGCTCTCCGTCTTTCAAAAATTCAATATGCTCCTGTGGCATAGGCCCGCCGTTATATGATGCCATCGTTCTGTCTCCGCCCTGACTCGTCCATATTTCCGGCATATCCCCTTTTAACGCCCAATCAAGTGCCCACATATCATGATTGCCAATGACCAGATCAAAATGTTTAATCTTCAAAAGCTCATTGATACACTGCCTGACTTCCGGATACCCGTCGCAAACATCGCCCATCACGATCAAGCGACCTCTCTCATAATCGAACTTAGCGCGCTCAAAGCATTGCATCATTGCTTTGTAAGCGCCGTGAATATCTCCGATGGCGAAGGTTTTCAAAGTTACGTCCCTTGTAATACTTTTTTCAAATTTTCAAATCTTTCAAATACATCCTGTCTAACATCATGGATATATTCATCGTCTCCGTTTTCCTCTTCAATCATTAAACAGCCCTGGCTAGAGACCCGCTCAAAGAATTTGTTGATATTATCCGCGACACCCGGCAAATAGCCTTTTGCCTTATACTTAGACACTTCTTTTAAAATTACGTCTATATCAGGAGCGTATCGCAAAATGAAATACATATAATATAAATCCTTGGCCTGCTTCTCTTTGTTCATCCGGTCAATGAAAGTCGATCCTTTATGATACAAAAAAGCCGGCGGCTTGGGGCAATTCAACGTATAGCTTTTGTTCTTTTTCTTGGCCTGAATGTTTACTGGAATCCGGTGCTTTAAGAGAAAATCGAATTTGTCGATTTTGTTTATCTGAATTTGCTGGCCAACCATCCTCTCGATTGCCTTAATATCAACAGTAGGATAAGTAATAAACTCTACCGGGACCTTTTCTTTATACAACACGACAGGAAACAGCCTGTCCATCTTCAGATGACGTTCTTTGTAATCCAGAGAAGAAAGCGTTTCAAAAATCGTCTTTGAATAATCTCCGGTAACAGTTTGATCCACGCCAAAATCTATATCAACTGTGGTCACAGGATTTCGAACACTTGTCTTCCAAAGAAAATTTGAGTAAATATAAGGCATCCACCCGCCAACAAGCGTGAGATCCGGAAGATAATCGCTGATATCTTCAAGCACATTGAAAAATACGGCTTCGATTTTCTCAAGATTCATATAAATCCTTCCCCTTTTCCTTTAAGCTTTGCTTTAAATATTCGGCATGCTCTTTTCCCCGGGGTTTAAAATTATAGAGGTCTATGTAAAGTTGCAGGTTGGAAACAGCCTTGTAGCCTTTAATCATTTGAGTATTGTAAAACGCGCTGTTTTTATAAAAGGGACGAATGATATGAATATTCCCGCCTCTAACAAGCTCTTTTAAATCCATCTGTTGCCTTAAATCGAGAAGTTCTTTTTTCCAGTTTTCAGGAGAAAAATACACATAAACCTGATCAGTCACCACAAAAGATGTTATCAGGTTTGCCCCGGAATGAAGTGTAAACGCGTATTGTTTATCTTTTAAACAATCTTTAAGCTTTGGTAAGATGGCCTTATCAGCCGAATAATACGTATGGATATCGTTTAATTCAAATTGATACACCGCTACCCAATCTTCGACCAATTCGCGTGTATTTGTAAGAAGTGCGTAACTATTAGGCCCACGTTTAACTCTTTCGATATAGCCCTTTTTTGTCATGGCCTCAAGAACCCCTTGAGCCATGCCAAGGCTCACCCCATTCTCACCTGTAAAATCACGTATTACCCATTTCTTACCCGGACTAGACAGCATTTTCCGTAAGATAAAAGTAGCCTTATCAGCAAAAATATTCTTTCCATTTGTGGGATTATTCATATTGTTCACTCCTTTTTATTGTTCACCATTTAGTGAACAATATACACTTAGTGAACATTAAAGTCAAGGAATTTATTTGTTGGCAGGCATTTTGCTCTATGTCCACTGGATAGTGAGCATTTCGATGAAATGGACATTTAGCGGATTTTTGGAATTACGTCTCCCTCACCAACGCCTCAGCGATACTGAGCATCGACTTACTATAACCCTGCCATCGGCCAGCCAAAGATGCGAAGGTAAATCTTTTTTATCATAGCCTTCCTGTTTTATTTTTAGAATTTTGTTCTAGAAACCCAACATAAAAGTTATGCCTTTTCTTATCATCATAATAGCAATAGCTGCCAGAAGTAAACTTGTAATTTTAGAAAGCGCTCTCGTTCCAGCTACACCAAGAAGTCTTATAAATGTGTTAGCTGATAAAAAAATTATTCCGGCCAAAATGATATTAGTTAAAACTGACATAAGAGTCGGTAATAAACCATATATATCCAACATTAATAGCGATGTTGTTAAAACAGCTGGCCCCACAATAAGCGGAGTGCCAAGCGGCACGAAGCCCATCTCGCCGGCGGGAATGCGTCTTCTTTTCGCAGGATTCAAAAGATCTATAATTGCAATACAAAAAAGCAAAATACCACCTGCTACCATAAAATCAGCTACGGTTATATTAAGCACCCTAAAAATAGCCTTGCCTAAAAATATAAACACTATAGCAAGGCAGATCGCAGTAACAAGAGACTTAAGTATTACACCTAATCGTTCTTTTGCTTCCATTTTCTCAGTAAGAGAGATAAATATGGGTAAAACACCTATAGCATCTACTGCTACGAATAATGGTATAAAAGCCAAAAATATGTTTTTAATCATAACCTCGATCGTCCTTTCTATCTATTTCCACTTACGTTCGGTTCCCCTCTTGTCCTTTTCCGCAACCCTATATCGTACTGGTACTTAATCTCTATTATACCACTCCTTGAGCGAGTGTATGATCCGAGTGCCTGCCTGCCGGCAGGCAGCAATTTGTCCATCTGGCACCCGTAGGTTTTTACAAAAACTTTCATTTTTTAACTCCTGATTTTTGTAAAAACCGAGGCATGGGTGCCCCCGTGCATAGTTTTGCAATAGCAAAACTACGGGGGCATCCGAAAGTCCGGATGTACAAACTGGGTTTCTTTTCAAACTCACAATACCGTTCTTCTCCACCTTCTTTCCCGCCTTTAAAAATAAAGTCACCCAGAAAGAATACAGTATCTTCCGGCTTAACCCGCTCATTGTGCTTTCGGATGATCGTTTCATCCATTTCCTCAGCCGTCTTAAACGGCCGTTCGCAATACCGAATGATATTGAAATGCGAAAAGTGATAATCTGATGTCCACCAGTAGTTCATTGTCTTATTGTTCCTTTTCCCCGACTCCCAAAGCCCAATAAAAATATGCTTCGGAGTTAATGCCTTTTAACCGTTCCAGAATTGCATGTTTATCATTGAAACGTGTATTCTCCAATAATGATATATCAGCATTTTTAATAATTGTGCCCTTTTCTCCGTCTTTGATTAACCGTAAAATATATGCAATTTTCCCAAACATCGCTTTAAGGGATGCCGCATCAACTGAGCCTACCAGATGATTTCCGATGCGCCCTAAACCGCGATTAATTAAGTTTATTTCCTCAAATGAATTGTCTGCGCCTTTAACCAGCCACTGAGAGTATTTCCAAGCTACGTCTAAGATGTCATCGATAACATTCTCGCTGGTAAACTTTGTCCCTCTAAAAGCATTTTCCTGATATACAGCTTTCTCGAACGCTTTTTTTATTTCATCAACTGAAGAAACAAGGTCAAACAGTGTTCCCAAATCAATGACCTGTTTGAGAAATTCCATATCTCGCCCTTCAGGCAATTTTAAACCGAGTGTTTTAGGCGCGCTTGCTGTCAGCTTATCCCCGAATAACCCCTCCACTGTCGGGATTGTGACCACAGCATCTGTTTCTTTCAATATAAGCGGCTGTCCTTTCAATGGCTTTTTAACCAGTCTGGGGGTAAGGATTCTCGGAAAAAACGATATCTAACAATATGCTCTGCTCTATTTTGGAAAAATAGGAATCGTAAAAGAACTTGAAATGAAGCTTGGGGATTTCTATTTTGCTTTTCCTTACATTCTCCTCTGCAGATTTGAATATGCCCGACTTTTCAGCAACAGCTACCAATCGTTCATTAATAGATTCTTTCTCTTTTGCAGGAAGAAGAATGTCAATATCAATAGAAAGTCTTGCCGGAGGATACTGATGTAAAAGAATCGATGTTCCTCCTTTAAAAATGAGATCAGGATAAACCTCAAGTAATGACGGTAAAAGGTTTAAAGCATATACAGTTTTTTCAAATATCCCGAGATCTTTAAACCCAAGATTTTGTCTCAGTTTTTCTATAATTTGTTTATCAAGCACAAAATCTCCTTAATTATAGACTTTTGCCAACATTTGACATAATGTGGCAAAAGTCTATTGCGTAACTATTAATATTATAAGTAAGTTGTGGAATTAACGTTCGCAGACATCTGCGTCTCCTGCTATAGCTCAGTAACTCTCCTATATTAATCCTGTAAAGCCTGACCAAATCCCACCATAACTCAAAATAATCAGACTGAGCGATGTAATTGTATTTGTTAAGGTCAAGGTACATATCCACCAGAATCTTTCCCAAAGCCGGAACATTCCCGGCCCGCGGAGAACGTGACGGAACAACACGAACAATCACAGGGTCTCGGGTAACATCAAATCCGGCAAAAAAAGATTTAACTCTTTTTTCCCTTAAAACACCTCTATGCTTACTATCCAAATAATCGTATACAGGAAAAACAGCTTCTGTTTCAACTTCTACAAAAGTTATGTGGTGAGTCTGAGTATGGTGATACAGAGGCGCGAAAAGTTTAGTATCCCAGATTAAAAAATCGATAAGTGGATATTTTTTCTTTATATCCTGACGTATAGTCTCTACCCTGCGAACAGATTCAAAAGGGAATTCTTGAGCAACCGTTGAGAAAAACCCATAACCGGCGTCATAAACAATTTTTTCTTCCTTAAACTGAAATAAATAATCCTTAACCAGCTTCTTATTAAAATTGGTATCTTCAACGATTTGCGATAAAGAAAAATACCTGTGCTTCTTAATATACTCTCTGACTATGTCTTTTTTATTCAAAGCGCACCTCTTTGTATTCGGTCTCTCGCGCAAATGGCACGAGATTTTTTGGATTATTTTTCATTCAATTTTCTCAACACGTTATCAATCCACACCGGAGCATAACGAAGGTCGGCCATAAGTATCTTCTTGTCTTTTTCGGTCAGGTTTCTTTTTAAAATATTGATAACCTTATCATCCACATTTTCCTGTCCTATATAACGCAAAGCCTGAATAACCAGACCACTAATACGCCCGGCCGTTGCCATATTCTTGGGAGTTGTCTTTTTTAATGTAATACTCCTCCTCCCAACATGAACAGTCCGGGAATGCCCGTCCGTTAAAAAAATAATTTTTGCCGGCACTTGATCGGATAAGCCGAGCAAGTTGGCGGCATATGCCCCTGACGGCTGGATTTTGAGATTATCTTTTTCAGCCAAAGCGTCAGCAATTTTATTAGGGTCCGCCGGCACATCACCAAATTCCTGATGTTTTTTTGGGTAATAATATAATCCGCGCGCAATGCGCCTGATTTCGCCGGACTCAACCATGCGTTCCAGTACTTTTGCAACTGTCTTGAGATTGCCTATATCAAAAAAACAATCTTTGGTGAAAACAAAACCTCTCTTCTGGCTATAGATGATTTCTTTTATTCTATCCACAATTGATTGCATAATATTCCCCTTTTAGGTGTCGAAAATAATATATTATAATTGCGACATATTGTCAAGATGATTTTTGGGGCTGATTGCTTATTATGAGATTTAATGTCCACTGATTAGCAGAGATTTCATTGGAATGGACACTTATAGATTCCCACTGGAGTTTATCCCCGCGAAAGCGGGGATGGGAATGACATTTGTTTGAGGGATCCTTCGCCCTGCGGGCTCCCCTCGACTCCGCTCGGGGCAGGCAGGATGACGATACGCAGGGGCTATTCTACCAGCGCCGCGGCTAGCGACATCATCGACTCACTATAAATCGGCCATCGGCCATCCGAAGGTCCTCAGAAATATTTTTCTCTTTTTTTCTTTCATATCGAGTTGAATACTCTTTCATAGCTCATTTAGGTATTTTTTCACCCTTAAGTATAGAAGGTAATGGGGAGGAATCTATCCTCATGCCGCCATCATGTTCTACCTTAATAGTATAAAGCATGCCAGGAATAAACATCATACCAGGAGCTTCTATCTGAGCGTTTTTTATCCCTAGCCTTTTTGCTTCTTCATTGTTTAAGGCATACTGCCAGAACTCCATCCATAGTTTCTTTTCAAATCCATTTTTTTCACCTTCTATCTTATATCCTTCAGGCACCTGGTCTGCCT
>CAZBNF010000056.1:0-3266 GCA_964493115.1 uncultured Planctomycetia bacterium
TTTGAAATACATAAAGAGTATATCGATGCCGGCGCTGATATGATTACCACTAATACCTTTGGGGCTAACTGGCTAAAGCTTAAAAAATACAAGCTGCAGAAAAAAGTAAAACAGATAAATAAGGCTGCGGTTGATATTGCCAAAGAGGTGGCAAGCGGAAAGGCGTATGTTTTAGGCGACATAGGCCCTACGGGTGAATATGCTAAGCCTGTTGGTAATATTGACGCGGAAGAGATGGTATGTGTATTTACAGAGCAGGCCAAGATATTAGAAGAATCAGGTGTTGATGCTATTATATTAGAGACATTTTCCGATATGGAGGAATTAAAAAACGCGATCCTTGCTATAAAGGAAAACACCAGGCTTCCAATTATAGCGAGCATGACTTTTCAGAAATTACCTGATAAGGGCTTCAGGACCACATCTGGTATAAGCATACCCCAGCTTGTAAGCGATAGCCTTCTAGCAGGTGCTGATGTAATAGGTGCTAATTGCACTGTTACAGGTGTTGATATGATTGATATTGTATCTGAAATCCGTGCCTTAGGCACAGCCTTTATAATTGCGCAGCCTAACGCGGGTATGCCAAGGCTTGAAAAGGATAAGACAGTATATGATGAATCACCTGAGAGTTTTGGAAAACACGTAAAAGGGATTATAGAAAAAGGCGCGAATATAATTGGCGGGTGTTGCGGCACTACGCCGGATCATATAAGAAAAATAAGGGAAGTTGTAAAATGAAAAAGGTCCTGATAATACACGCCTCAGCCGGTGACGGCCACAAAAAGGCCGCGGAAGCGCTATATGAGAGTTTTTTAAACTTAGATAATAATAAGATAAAAGCAGTCTTGGTTGATGCATTGGAATACACAACACCTTTTTTTGGGTTTGGGTACAAGAAGGCGTATGAGATTATGATAAAGCGTATGCCCTGGATATGGGGATTTCTTTATCATATGTTAAATAACAGATTCTTTTTTGCTGTAGCTACCCCGTTTAGGAGGCTTGTTAATGGCCTTAATTCTCGTAGGCTAGAGAAGTTTATTTTAAAGGAGAATTTCGATCTGGTGTTATCGACGCATTTTTTTGCGCCTGAGGTTATATCATATCTTAAGGAAAAAGGTTTATCGCGGGTAAAACTTATAAATATACCCACGGATTTTAAACCCCATCGATTTTGGATAGCAAAAAACATTGACAGGTATTTTGTTGCCTCTGAGATTACAAAGCAAGGTTTTATAAAAATGGGCCTTAGCGAGGATAAAATATCAGTATCCGGTATACCTATTAGTAGGAAATTTAACGCCTTAGCTTCAAAAGAACATGCGCGTAACAGCATAGGTATTAAAGAGGATAAGTTCACAATACTTTTAATGGGAGGAGGCCTCGGCATAGGGCCTATCAAAGAGATTCTGCTAGATTTACAGAAATTGAGTTTTGATTTTCAGATAATTGCCGTCTGCGGGCGCAACGAAAGCCTTGCTGATGAACTTGGAAAATTAAGTTGCAGCCTGAATAAAAAGACTATTGTGTATGGTTTCACCAATCAGATTGATACGCTGATGGCGGCAAGTGATATCATGATAAGCAAAACAGGAGGAGCTACTGTGTCAGAGAGTTTAGCCGCAGGGCTGCCTATTATAGCCCTAAGGCCTATTCCCGGGCAAGAAACCGGGAATGTGGCATTTTTATGCGGCAATGGCATTGGCTTTTGGGTAAAGAGATTAGATGAAATCAATGGCATAATAATAAGACTCTTTAAATCAAAAGAAGATATCGATAAGTTAAAGAGCAGTATCAGGCATTGGAGTAAACCTCGCGCTGCTGAAGATATCGCAAGGCTCGCGATGGAGATGATAGAATGAAAGATGATTCAATACAAAGCGTAATAAAGGACCTTAAAAACTATATTGCCCTTGAAAAAGAATCAGGCATGAATGAGGTTATGCTCGCGTCGATTGTTAAAAATAAGGATATAGCAAATGTACTCGAATCTAATGAGGCTGTATCATTTTTCAGAAAACCGTATACTTTAAGGGACAAGAAGTCAGCCCTCGATAGATTAAAGGATTCTGCCTTGGAATGCGCGCAGTGCGGCCTTTGCCGGTCAAGAAGAAATGTTGTTTTTGGCGAGGGCGCCCTTGATACAGAGCTTATGTTCATTGGTGAAGCCCCGGGCATCCAGGAGGATATTCAGGGACAGCCTTTTGTAGGAAAGGCAGGCGTCTTACTCTCAAAGATAATAGAAGCAATAGGGCTAAAAAGGGAGGGTGTATATATCGCGAATTGCCTTAAATGCCGCCCGCCCCAGAATAGGAATCCTCTCCCGTCAGAGATTATAGCATGCAGGGAGTTTTTCTTAAAGCAGATAGAGATAATAGGGCCAAAGGTTATATGCTGCCTTGGAAAATTCGCGGCACAGACAGTACTTATGAGTGAAGAGCCTATCTCAAGGCTTCGCGGCAGGTTTTATGAATTAGGCGATATAAAGGTTATGCCTACATTTCATCCCGCCTATCTACTAAGAAACCCTCAGGATAAACGCCTGGTATGGGAAGACATGAAAAAGATCCGCGATTATCTGAAAGAAAGCAAGTGAAACAACCCCGCCTTTACGCTAAGATACTTATTAATCTCCCTATAGAGGGCCCATTTGATTATGAGGTTCCCTCTTCTTTAAAAGATGATATCGCTTTAGGCAAAAGGGCCTGGGTAAGCTTTGGCCCACGCAGGATGATAGGTTATGTCATAGGCGTATCAGGGCATACAGATTGCGAAAACACAAAGCCTATACTTGAAATAATAGATAAGGCCCCCATATTAAGCGATGAGATGCTTAGGCTTACCAAGGCCATATCGGAGCGCTATTTGTGTTCATGGGGAGAGGCAATAAATGCCGCGATACCCTCGAGCCTGAAAAAAGGAAATACGTCAGTTAAGCCCAGAGAAGAAGATAATGATCTTTCGTCAATTGCGCCTACAGAGGCATTTGTTCCTACAGAAGAACAATCAAAAGCTTTAAAGGCCATAAACCAGGCAATAGATAAAAATAAACATGAAGTATTTCTGCTTCACGGGATAACAGGAAGTGGAAAGACAGAAGTCTATCTTCAGGCAATAGGAAATGTGCTTTCAAAGGGGCGTTCCTGTATTGTGCTTGTGCCTGAGATATCTCTTACGCCTCAGGCTGTTGAAAGGTTTAAGGCGCGCTTCAGGGAAAGGGTGGCTGTTTTTCACAGCCGCTTAACAGCAGGCCAGAAATACAG
>CAZBNF010000056.1:3366-7441 GCA_964493115.1 uncultured Planctomycetia bacterium
CTTCCCGAGGTGAAGATTCTCGATATGAGGCAGGAGATCGCGGAGAGAAGAAAAAGAAGGATTATATTTTCAAGGATTCTTATAGAGCGCATGGAAAAGGTTATCCAGAATGATGAACAGGCGATACTCTTTTTAAACCGCCGCGGTTTTTCAACATATGCCAATTGCAAAAAATGCGGTTATGTTGAGAGATGTAAAAAATGCAATGTGGCGTTAAACTATCATTCTGACAGGAAGATCTTGCTTTGCCATTATTGTAATTATCAGAAAAAGCCTGTTGATATCTGCCCTGCATGTAAAGGAGGGTATATCGATTATTTTGGTTTTGGCACACAGCGGGTTGAAAGCGAACTGCACAGGTATTTTCCCACAATATCTATAAGCAGAATGGATACTGATTCTACAAAAAAAAGAACATCCCACGCCCAAATATTAAGTGATTTTTCAAAGCGAAAAACTCAAGTGTTAATAGGAACGCAGATGGTCGCGAAAGGACATGATTTTCCTATGGTAACGCTTGTAGGCGTGGTATCGGCTGATATCGCGCTTAATCTGCCTGATTTTAGGGCTGGGGAGAGGACCTTTCAGCTTCTTACACAGGTGGCAGGCAGGGCAGGAAGAGGCAGCGTGCCAGGCGAGGTTATAATACAGACATATGTGCCGCATCATTATACAATTCAATCTGCTATCAATCATGACTACAGAGACTTTTACAAAAAAGAAATAGCATTCAGAAAAGAACTTAGCCTCCCGCCGTTTTCTAATATTATATATCTTACCCTGCGATCTTATAAAGAAGAGCGGGCCCAAAATGCCTCCGAAGAGCTTGCCAGGCATATATTAAAGAAAAAACTGCCATATTTGATAGAACTTTCTGGCCCATGCCAGGGGATGATTTATAGGTTGCGAAGACAGTATAGATGGAATATAATATTAAAGATCAAGGACTTAACAGAGTTTAACCCCAGGCTTAAGGCCTGCCTGAAGGAATTTAGAAAGCCGCATGGGGTTATCCTTACAATTGATGTAGACCCTGCTTAAGTTTTAAGCCCGTTTCTCAAGCACTGCCTACCGGCAGGCAGGCGTGCTTGAGAAACGGGCTTGGAGATAGAGAAGCAAAGACATGCGAATAATATTTTTTGGAACAGCGGAATTTGCGGTAGGCTCACTTAAGGCGCTTGCCAACAGCAGGCATGAGGTTGTGTGTGTGATTACGCAGCCTCAAAGAAAAAAAGGCAGAGGCCTTAAGCTTGCCAAGAGCCCGGTTGAAGAATATGCCATCACCAAGCTGCTTGAAGTACTCGAATTCGATGATGTAAATTCAAGCACTTCAATTAAAACGCTTAAAGACAAAGACGCGGATCTGTTTGTGGTAGCGGCATTTGGGCAGATAATGAAAGAAGAGACCTTAAAAATACCAAAGTTGTACTCAATAAATATCCATGCCTCTCTTTTGCCGCGGCACAGGGGCGCCTCTCCTATACAAAGAGCTATCTTAAGCGGCGATAAGAAAACCGGCATTACGATAATGGCGATGAATACTTTTCTGGATCAAGGTGATATTATTTCCACGAAAGAGGTAAAAATTGAGCCTGATGATGATGCAATAAGCCTGGGTGGCCGGCTTTCAAGGTGCGCGGCAGAACTTATTATAAAAACCATTGATAAGATAGAGATAGGTAATATAAAGCTTATTTCGCAGGATGATAGTAAAGCAACGTATGCGCCTAAGCTTGCAAAAGAAGATGGGTTGATAGATTGGAATGTCACTGCGCAGGAGGTTATAAATAAAATACGCGCATGCGGGCCGTGGCCTTCTGCCTATACATATTTCAATAGAAAACTTCTAAAAATTCTTGATGCGGAAAAGGACTTAAGCCCGTTAAAATCAGAAGCCGTACCAGGGGAGGTAATCCTATCCTCTAAAGATGAGTTATTGATTGCATGTAAAAATTCAAGCATAAGGATAAAAGCCCTTCAGCTTGAAGGGAAAAAGCCTCTTAAGACAGACGAATTCCTAAGAGGCCATAACATAGAGCCTGGTATTGTGCTCGGGTAGGCATATATGGATAAAAAATTTAATTTTTTGATGGCAGTACATTTTCACCAGCCGGTGGATAATTTTGGATTTGTTTTTGAGGAAATATCAGATAAATGTTATGAGCCTTTTCTTTATACGATACAGGATTTCCCTTCCATAAAGTTTAATCTTCATTACAGCGGCGGGCTTTTAGAATGGTTTAGGGATAACAGGCCAAACGTGCTGGAGATTTTAAAAAGACTGGCTGAAAACGGGCAGGTAGAGATTATTGGCGGAGGATTTTATGAACCCATACTATCAGCTGTTCATCCTAATGATGCCTTAGGGCAGATCAATATGATGAAAGGGTTTTTAAAGGCAAATTTCAGTTCTGATGTGGAAGGTGCATGGCTTGCCGAGAGGATATGGGAGCCCCACCTCCCCGAGATATTGGCTGATCTGAATGTTAAATATACGATTATTGATGATCAGCACCTTATATACGCGGGATGCAAGGAAAGCCAGCTATATGGCCACTATATCACGGAACACAATACAAAAACTGTAAGTGTTATACCGTCAGATAAATTTTTGCGCTATGCCATACCTTTTAAATCCCCGCAGAATACGCTTGATTATTTTAAACAAATAATGAAAGATTACGGAAAATACACTGTATGCTACGGAGATGACGGTGAAAAATTCGGCGCATGGCCTGGTACCTATAAAGATGTTTATGAAAAAGGCTGGCTTAAGAAATTTCTGCAAATATTGGAAAAGAACTCTTCATGGGTAAAGACATGGAGGATATCAGATTATCTAAGAGAAAATACCTCAAACGGGCTTATATATATACCCAATGTTTCGTATGAGGAGATGAATGAATGGTCTTTGCCTTTTGAGGCAGGAGAAGCCCTTATTAGCCTTAAGCGGTACCTTAAAAAGAATAATTTACTGCGTAAGTATAATATTTTTTTAAGGACAGGCATATGGAAAAACTTCTTGATAAAGTATCCTGAGATAAACCACATACATAAAAGGGTTTTGCTGGTAAGCGGCCGTTTGTCTGTAATTGAAAAAAAGCTTATGTTGATGGAGGACTCGGATAATAAGCGAACTGCTATAGAGCAAATAACAAGGGCTAAGCGTGAACTTTATAAGGCAGAATGCAACTGCGTTTATTGGCATGGGGTGTTCGGAGGCTTATACTTTTATCATCTGCGTACGGCGCTTTATAAGCATCTTATAGAGGCTGGAAATATACTTGATGTTTTAGAGCAGAAAGCGGTCCCGAGGATAGAAATAGATGAGGTTGACTTTGATTGCGATGGAGAGCAGGAGCTTATAGTGAATACCGCTAAGAATACAATTATCATAGATAAGACCGAAGGGGCTGTGATAACAGAGTGGTCTTTAAAGACCAAGCCATTAAATATAGTTAATACCTTGGCCAGGCGAAAAGAGCTTTATCATAAGGACATAAAGAAAAAGCTCTATTATGATAATTATAGAAGGAGTCTGTTTATAGATCATTTTTTTGAGGAAGGTATTACATTTAAAGCTATTAAGCAAAGCCAGTACAAGGAACGCGGCGATTTTTCAGGAGCATGCTACCAGAGAGAGGTCAAGCAGAGTATTGACAGTATCGAGCTGTACAGAGCAGGCATTGTTGGCGGCCAGGAGATAATATTAAGGAAGGCCTTTGCGTTTGGCACAGAAAAAGAGACCGTAAGGGTTTCCTATCTGATTCAGAACCTTTCATCTAAACAGGCAAAGCTATTTTTTGGCCCGGAACTTAATTTCTCGGTTACTAATGATGATAGGGAAAACGACCTGTCGAGTGTTGAATCCGTAAAATTTCATGACAGGGTTGAGGATATCAGGGTAGATATAGGTTTCTCAAAGCCCTCCTATAAGTTTTTTAGATATCCTGTTTATACCGTATCGCAGAGCCAAAAAGACCTTGAAACCAAATATCAGGCAAGCTGTATAGTGCCTGTTTTTAAACTTGTAATTGAGAAAAATTCCTCAGCTGAAATAGAGATCAGTGTGTCT
>CAZBNF010000057.1:0-7433 GCA_964493115.1 uncultured Planctomycetia bacterium
TAAGCCTTATTGCTTTTCCTTTTTCTGTTTCCTCGTAATAGGCCTTTTCCTCTGATATCAGCTTCTCTGCCGCCATTTTGTATATATCAAAGCGCTTGCTCTGATAATATACATCTTCGTCCCAGTCCAGGCCTAACCATTTAAGGCTTGCTAGTATTTCACCGAGGTATTTATCATCTGAGCGCTCTTTATCTGTATCCTCGACGCGCAGGATAAATTTGCCGCTTTGATTCCTGGCATAGAGCCAGTTAAAAAGCGCTGTCCTTGCGCTTCCTATATGAAGATAACCTGTAGGCGATGGCGCAAAGCGGACCCTTACGCTGCTCATGTCAGAGAAACTCCTTTATCAAATGCCTTGATGTTTAAATCGATTATATCTTTGTTGCCCGCAAATGCTATTTTAATTCCTTTTACGACATCTGATCTTTGAAAAATACCTCTTTTTCCAGTGTAAGCGCCAAGAGCTACCATGTTTGCAGCCCGCACATTACCAAGCGCATGCGCTATCTCTGTCATAGGGATCTTCACAACATCAATACCTGCTTTTGCAATATCCCTGTCTTCCAGAGAGCTGTTTAACAATAAAAGGCTTTTAAATTTCGGGTATACCTTATTTGGTTTTATCATGCCAAGAAATTTATCAAGTGAGGGTTTATTCATAATTATGGCGGCGGTGCAATCAGTGATAATCGGCGAGGCTATCTCTTGGCTAGATAATACTACCATACAGTGGGCAGTGCCTCCTCTTACCTCTGCTCCATATGACGGCATCCAGGTTACGTTTAGGCCGCGGGTCATGGCAATATAGCCGATGATTTTGCCTAATATCATTATCCCCTGGCCGCCAAAACCAGAGCATATAATCTGTTCTTTCATCTTAAACCCGATCTTTTAAAATACCTAATGGGTAATCTTTGGATACGCGTTCTTTTATCCATTTTATCGAAGATTCAATGGAGCGGCCCGTATAAGTCGGACACATAGAAAGCACCTCGACCATCGAAAACCCTTTATTCTCTATCTGATTTTTAAAAGCCTTCTTTATAGCCTGCTTTGTTTTTATGATATTTTGAGGAGACTCTACAGATGTCCTCTCAAGATAACAGACACCATCAAGCATTGAGAGCATCTCAAGAATTTTTAACGGGTTACCATCGCATGCCGCATCCCTACCGTGTTGTGTCGTGGCTGTTCGCTGGCCAATAAGTGTCGTGGGCGCCATCTGCCCACCCGTCATTCCATATACGCCATTATTTACAAAGACGACTGTAATATTTTCCCCTCTATTTGCGGCATGCACTGTCTCTGCTGTGCCTATTGCGGCAAGATCTCCATCGCCTTGATAAGTAAATACTATATTATCAGGCATTGTTCTTTTCATGGCTGTTGCAACAGCAGGACATCTGCCGTGCGCTGCCTCTGTGGTATCAAAATTCCAATAATCATAAGCAAGCACAGCGCATCCTACGGGGGCAATCGCTATTACTTTTTCACGGATCGCCAATTCATCGATTACCTCGGCAATAATCCTGTGTATAATGCCGTGCCCACAGCCAGCGCAGTAATGGGTCGGTACGTCTATCAAACTTTCCGGCTTTTTAAATACTTTTTGCAGTGTCATATTTGTGTCTATTTATTGTCATCCTGAGAAGCGCCAGCGACGAAGGATCTAGATTTTGCTAGCTCTTAGATTCTTCGCCCTTATGGGGCTCAGAATGACAAAAGTTATGTCTCTCAGGATGACAAAGCTTTTTTAATAGCTTTTTCGATTTCACTCTGCGAGGGGATACCCCCGCCCATCCTTCCGTAAAAACTTACCTTGGCCTTACCATCAACCGCAAGCCTTACATCCTCGACCATCTGGCCCGCGCTCATCTCAACTGTTAAAAACTTTTTTGTCTTTTTAGCATATCGCCTTATTGCCCGTTCAGGAAAAGGCCACAGGGTAATGGGCCTTAACAGGCCTACGCGTTTTCCTTTTGACCTTAACACCCGTACAGCTGCCTTTGCCGTGCGGCTTACTGAACCATAAGCGATAACAATCAATTCCGCATCATTACAATAAAGGGTTTCTTGTCTTGTCTCTTTCTCTTTTATCTTTTTATACGTTTGCTGGAGTTTTATGTTGAAACCTTCCAAGGCACCTGGTTTAAGCCAAAGGGACTTTATCACTTGCGGTTTTCTGCCTTTAGCGCCTGTCAAGGCCCAGGGCTTTTTGATAAAACCTGTGGTTTTAAATTGAAATTTTGATATCTCAACAGGCTCCATCATCTGCCCTAATATGCCGTCTGTCAATATCATCGCCGGCACTCTGTAGGCATCTGAAAGGTCAAAAGCAAGCATTGTTAAACTCATTGCCTCTTCAACCGAAGCTGGCGCAAGGACTATGATATGATAATCACCGTGGCCCCCGCCTTTTACAGCCTGAAAATAATCTGCCTGACTAGGCGAAATATTTCCTAAACCAGGGCCACCACGCATAACATTTACTATAACACCCGGCAACCTGCACCCGGCAAGATACGATATACCCTCCTGCTTTAAACTTATGCCGGGGCTTGATGAAGATGTCATTGCCCTCTTGCCTACAGCAGAGGCACCAAAAACCATACTTATCGCTGCTATCTCGCTTTCAGACTGTATGAAAATTTTCTTTTTCTCTTTCATACGATAAGACATAAAAGCAGTAAGCTCATTCTGCGGAGTAATGGGGTATCCGGCATATAAAGCACAGCCTGCGCGGACAGCACCTTCTCCTATTGCCTCGTTCCCTGTCATGAGGTGTTTTTTTTGCAGCTTGCTTTTCGTGGGTCGCGGTTTATTTGGGCTCATCTGTAAACCTCAATCGCGCAGTCAGGACAAACCATTGCACAAAAAGTGCACCCAGTGCATTTAGCGCCATTTTTAAATTCAGCGGGCTTCATACCGCGTTTATTTATTTGCTCTGAAAATACAATGGACTTCTGCGGGCAATAAATTACACACAGCCCACATGCCTTACACTTTTCTCTGTCTATCTTTATCTCTGCCATTTCCTTATCGTTTCTGCTATGCCTTCTGCTGATAGCCCCAGGCTTTCCAGCAAGGCTAATCTCTTATCATGAGCTATAAAATAATCAGGGATACCAATCCTTTTAACGTCCGCTTTTATGTTGTTATCGCTTAATACCTCGAGAACTGCGCTTCCTGCGCCGCCTAATAGCGCATTATCCTCTACGATTAGTATCTTATTTACCCTTTGAGCGGTTTTTAATATTGTATCACTATCTATCGGTTTTACAAACCTTAAATTAAAAACTCCCACCTGTATGCCGTCTTTTGAAAGCGCGTGAGCTGCCTCTAAGGCAGGCAGCGCCATATCACCTATTGCAAAAACAACAAAATCGCTTCCCGCGCGGAGCATCTCCGCCTTTCCAAATTCTATTTTTTGCGGGGCGCCATGATCTGTTTTACCAATAGTCCCTCCCCTGGGGTATCTTATGGCTATCGGGCCTTTGTAGGCTATCGCATACTCAAGCATAATCTCAAACTCCGGCATGTCCTTCGGAGCCATAAAAACCAGATTTGGTATATGGCGTAAATAAGATATATCAAATACGCCATGATGGGTGGCCCCGTCTTCTCCGACGATACCCGCCCTATCCAAACAAAAAACAACATGGAGATTCTGCAGGGCAACATCATGTATGATCTGGTCATATGCGCGTTGCAAAAAAGTCGAATATATGGCTACAACAGGAATGAGGCCTTTTCTGGCAAGGCCTGCAGCAAAACCTACTGCATGGGCCTCTGCCATGCCA
The DNA here is from genome assembly GCA_964493115.1 of uncultured Planctomycetia bacterium. Lineage (GTDB taxonomy): Bacteria > Omnitrophota > Gorgyraeia > JABMRG01 > JABMRG01 > CAZBNF01. The sequence goes on from CAZBNF010000057.1 coordinate 3,801, forward strand.
ACATTAAAAAATCTACTTGGGAAGATCTTTTCAAATTGATCAAGCCCCGTACCCTCAGGCATGGCTGCTGTTATTGCGGTTATCCTGTTATTTTTGGACGCCAAGTCTATGAGCTTATCCCCAAAGCCTCTTGTAAAACTTGTTTCGCCTGAGGAATAAGAGATACCGTCTTCTGTGTCAAAAGGCGCCACGCCATGAAATTTCGAAGGTGAATTTTCGGCAAGTTTAAAACCTTTGCCTTTCTTTGTGATAACATGAATAAGCCTTGGCTCCTTTAACGGTAGTATATTATTTATAACCTCTATCATCGCGGGTATATCATGGCCGTCAACAGGGCCAAAATACCTTATGCCCATTTCCTCAAAAATAATACCTGGCACAAGCAGATTTTTTAAGCCCTCCTCGAGTTTCCTGGCAGCGCCTGCCAGCCTGAATCCCAGTTTTGGCACACGCCTGATAAGCCTTTCCACGTCGCTTCGCACCCTGTTATACATAGGGTTTGTAATAACACGATTTAAATATTTGCTGAACGCACCGACACTCGGAGATATGGAAAATTCATTGTCATTTAAAATGATCAGGACATCTTTTTTAAGCTGGCCCGCGTGGTTTAACCCCTCAAACGCCATGCCGCCTCCTAATGAGCCGTCTCCTATAACAGCAACTATTTTTTCATCTGTCTTCTGAAGATCGCGCGCGCAGCAGAGGCCTAATGCTGTCGATATTGATGTGGAACCATGGCCAACGGTAAATAAATCATATTCGCTTTCACCGGCATTAGGAAATCCGCTTATACCGTCCTTTTGCCTTAAGGTATGAAACCGGCTTTTCCTACCAGTAAGTATCTTGTGCGCATATGCCTGATGGCCTACATCAAATATTATCTTATCCTTTGGCGCGTTAAGGCAATAATGCAGGGCCAGAATAAAATCAACCGCCCCTAAACTCGGAGCAAGGTGGCCTCCTGTATTGGAAACAGTATCTATCATAAACCCGCGTATCTCATCCGCAAGTTTTACGAGCTCATCCTGATTCAATGCCTTTAGGTCTTTCGGATATTGTATTTTATCCAGTACGCTTGTCATATTTAAATTTTTCTGTTTAATATAAAGTCCGCTATCAGGCAAAGATGGTTTGCCTGTTTGCTAAAATGCTTTATAAGATTTTTTGCGGTTTCTGTTAACTCCTGCGCATATTCAAAAGCTCTTTTCTTGCCTATTAAACCTGAAGAACCCTCACTGTCAATAATATCATCTGTTACCTGGAATACAAGCCCTATATATTCGCCAAATTTCTGCAGGGCCTGAACATCTTTTTCTTTTGCGCACCCTGCAATAGCCCCAATTTTGCAGCTCGCTGCTATTAAAGCACCTGTCTTATGAATATTGATATACTCCTGCACAGCAAAGTCTTTAACCCTTGTATTGATGTCAGCAGACTGGCCCGCTATCATGCCTGCTATTCCCGCTGCACGGGATAAAATCTTTATTATCCGGATATTTCTCTTATCACTGGGTGTTGATGAAGCAAGAACATCAAACGCCTCTGTTAAAAGCGCATCGCCTGCAAGAACCGCGTGGGCAACGCCGAATTTCTTATGAACCGTGGGCCTGCCTCTGCGATAATCATCATCATCCATACACGGTAAGTCATCATGAATCAATGAATATGTATGAATCATCTCAATGGCGCAGGCAGCCTTTAGCGCATCCTTTGCTCTTGCGCCTACCGCCTCCGCACAGGCCAGGCACAGGATCGGCCTTATCCTTTTACCGCCCTTTAAGGCATGAGCAATGGACTGATATATTCGCTTTGGCTGCGCGTCAGAAGCCGGGATAAGTATGCCAAGCTCTTTATCAACTATTGCCCGCCTTTTTATCAGATACTCTCTTATATCCATAAAGTCTTCTTTAGGAACGGTTCTCAAGCACGAGTACTCGTGCTTGAGAACCGTTCCTAAGTTAAAACAGGAGTTCTTCGCCGCGAGGGCGTTTTTTTCTACCTGTGGTTTTTGGTTTATCGTCTGCCCGCTTGTCCTCAAAATCTTTTTCTTTAAAATCTCTGGCTGAGAGCTTTCCTGAGGGGTCTTTTACAAGCATCTCTATTCTTTTCTTGGTATCTCCGAGCTTCTTGGCACAAAGGCCTGCCAGCTTCATTCCTTCTTCGTATTTTTTAATAGCATCATCCAGATTTAGATTCCCGCTCTCTAAGTCTGCTACGATCTCTTCAAGCTGGCCAAGCGCGTTTTCAAACTTTTGTTCTGCCATATTATCACTCCTTTTACTCGATCCTGCTTATAAGTTCGCCCTTAGCAAGGCGTGTTTTTATTTGTGCTCCGGTTTCTGCCTTTGCGCTGTCTTTCATTATTTTTGAATCAGGCATTGTCATTGTAATGCTGTAGCCTCTTTCCAATATGGCTACGGGGCTTAAGGCCTTAAGCCTTGCCTGCGCTGTTTCCACTGTCTGTGTTTTTTTTACAACAAAAAAGTTAAGCGCCTGCGAGAGGGACTTTATCCCTTCGTCGAGTGACTGCTGGTATTGTTCGATTAGAAATAACGGCTGTTTGAATGCATAACGTTTCATGATACCTTCTAAGTGCCTCTCCATTATGCCCACGCGATTACCAAGCGCTTGTTTAAGGCGGGATCTATAGCTATCTATCTCTGAAACAATATCATTTTTTTTGCACACCACAAGCTCCGCTGCCGCTGATGGGGTTGGCGCACGAAGATCTGAAACAAAATCCGATATCGTATAGTCTATCTCATGGCCCACTGCCGACACAATGGGAATAACTGAATTATATATCGCCCTGGCAACAGGTTCTTCATTAAATGCCCAAAGGTCTTCAAGGCTGCCCCCTCCCCGCGCCAATATAATCACATCGACATTTTTTAATCTGTTAAATGATTCTATGCCGTCTATTATCTCATCCGAGGCGCCTTTTCCCTGGACTTTCGCAGGGAAGATGACAATATGCATATTCTCAAAACGCCTGTTTATTATATTTATGATATCCCTTATAACAGCCCCTGTGGGTGATGTAACTATGCCTACTGTTTTGGGGAATCTTGGGATTGGTTTTTTAGATGAGGCATCAAACAGGCCTTCTTTGTATAGCTTTTCTTTAAGTTGTGTAAATGCTATCTGGAGCGCGCCTATTCCTTTTGGTTCTGCTTTATCTATATAGAGCTGATACTGGCCGCGCTTGCCATATACGCCAATTCTCCCCGCGCATATAACATTCATGCCGTTTTCTATCCGGAATTTTAACTTTGCCGCTGAGTGTTTAAAGATAACGCAGGCAATAACGCTGTCTGAATCTTTTAAGCTTAAATAACAGTGGCCTGATGTATGAAGGATAAAATTTGATACCTCACCTTCTACCCACACACTCTTAAAAGAATCTTCTAGAAGAAGACTGATGCCCCTGGTGAGTTCACTTACGGAGTATATTTTCTGTTCATTGGAAGTATTGTTAACCATAGCATATTTTGACATGTCTTTCAAGCCCGTTTCTCAAGCGCGCTTGCCTGCCGGTAGGCAAGCGCGCTTGAGAAACGGGCTTAAGTTAATAGGCGCTTAATTGAAAGCGCGTGGCCTGTTTTTAGATCAACCTCAACCACAGCACCG
>CAZBNF010000058.1:0-2470 GCA_964493115.1 uncultured Planctomycetia bacterium
AGTGTAATTATATTACATACGGCCGCCTGCTGTCAAGGTTTTTTTTATTTAGAACAGTCGTTTATGCCTTTGCCTGCGCAGCGATGGTATTTTTGCATATTATCTAAAATCAAGGCAAAAAAAGCCAAATCGCTGCTTAAGGCAAAGGCATAAACGATTAACTTTAATAATAAGATTAAAACAGCAGCGTCTATAAAAGTTCGTGGATTTTGGGGAGAATGTCTTTTAAGGGGATACTTATTCTTTCGCCTGTCTTTCGGGCCTTTATTTCTGCTTTAAAATCAGCCAGGCCTTTAGAGCCTATGATAATATGTAAAGGTATGCCTATAAGATCGGCATCTTTAAACTTTATGCCCGGGCTTATATCGCGGTCATCCATAAGAACCTCTATGCCTGCTTTTTGAAGCTGCTGGTAGATGTCCTCTGAAGCAGAGCACACACCCTTGTCATGCATGTTTAATGATATAATAATAACACTATAAGGGGCTATTGAGACAGGCCAAATAATACCATCTTTATCATTATTCTGCTCTATGGCAGCAGCCATAATCCTGTTTATGCCTATACCGTAACAGCCCATTATCAAAAGTTTTTCTTTCCCGTCTGAATCAAGAAATCTTGCACTCATGCTATCCGAATATTTTGTGCCAAGCTTAAATACATGGCCTATCTCTATGGCTTTTTTAAGTTCTATCTCTGCGCCGCATTCAGGGCAGGCATCCTGTGATGTCACATATCTGATATCTACGGTTTCAGTTATATCGAAGTCTCTGCCTGGAATTACACCTCTAAGGTGCTTGTCCTTTTTATTAGCCCCTGCTACACCAACTGAGATGGTTTTTATCCCGTGATCTATTATTATATCTATACCTTTTAAGACGCATGGCCCTGAAAAACCCATTGGCCCGCCGGTGACTTTGACAATAGTGCCTTCATCAGCCAAAACAAGTTCCTGCGCCTTCAATACTGCGGCAAGCTTTGACTCATTAACATCATGGTCCCCTCTTACCAAAACTGCGACCGGTTTTTTATCCGCCATATATATAAGCGTCTTTATCATATCCTCTGGCGCGCATTTTAAAAATTCCGACACCTTGTCTATTGTTGATATGCCAGGGGTATCTATTTCAGTTATACCCGGATGCTTGGCATTGTAAGCTGAGGACTGAGGGCTGGTTTTGCTAATAGGCCCGCAAGATACCATGGCAAGGCTTGACCTGTAATCACAGCTTTTGCATGCAGCTATTATGTCTTCCCCGCTTTCGGATAATACCATAAACTCAGCAGACTCACTGCCTCCCATAAACCCTGAATCCGCCTCCACCGCAATAGCATCCAAGCCGCATCTTGAAAATATGCGCTTATAGGTATCGAACATAACCTTATAATTTTCATCAAGGCCTTTTTGGTCTCTGTCAAAGCTATATCCGTCTTTCATGATAAATTCTTTACTTCGTATCACGCCAAAACGCGGGCGGGGTTCATCACGCAGCTTTGTCTGTATCTGATATAATATCTTAGGCAGGTCCTTATAGGAATGGAAGTGGTTTCTTGCTATGTCTGTAACTACCTCTTCATGAGTAGGCCCTATGACCATCTCTCTGCCGGTACGGTCTTTAAATTTGACTAGCTCATCGCCTATCACTTCATACCTGCCTGTCTCATGCCAAAGCTCTGCAGGCTGTAAGGCAGGCATAAGGATCTCCTGCGCACCAGCTTTATTCATCTCTTCGCGGACAATGGATCCAATCTTTTGAAGTACCCGTAGCCCTAAAGGAAGGTATGAATATGCCCCTGCTGCAAGCTTGCGTATCAAGCCAGCCCTTATCATGAGCTTGTGGCTTATTGCCTCTGCATCAGCGGGGTTTTCCTTTAAAGTCGGTATAAAGGCCTTAGAATAACGCATTTAATAACTCCTTAACAGCATCTCTTGCTTTAACCTTCTTAACAATCCTGCCTTTTTTAAATAGTATACCAGAATCCCTTCCAAATGCAATACCAATATCCGCGTCTTTTGCTTCCCCGGGGCCATTTACTTCGCAGCCCATTAAAGCAATCGCAAGCAATTGCTTAGTTCCCGCCGGAGGCGGGCCAGCCTTCGGCTGGGATAGTTTGTTCTTGAAATCACTGACAATCTTTTCCAGGTTCACCTGGCAGCGGCCGCATGTTGGACAGGAGATTATTTCATGATAAAAACGCCTTAACCCCAGGGCCTGCAATATCTGTCTCGCAACAGTTATCTCCTGTTTAGGGTCTCCTGTCAAAGATACCCTTATGGTGTCCCCTATCCCTTCTGACAATAGCGCCCCTATACCTATTGCGGATTTTATTATAGCCTCGCTGCCACAGCCTGTTGCTGTAACACCAAGATGAAGCGGGTAATTGCACAACTGGGAGATCTTTCTGTATGCGGCGATGGTTGTTGCCACATCAGACGCCTTAAGAGATATCATCAAATCAAAAAATCGCT
>CAZBNF010000058.1:2570-5354 GCA_964493115.1 uncultured Planctomycetia bacterium
ATGGTTGTTGCCACATCAGACGCCTTAAGAGATATCATCAAATCAAAAAATCGCTCCTTTTCAAATATCTTGATATAATCAATAACACTCTTTACCATGCCTGAGATATACGGTTTCTCTTTCTGTGCTTTATACTTTTCGCGCAATGACCCTGAATTGGCGCCAATTCTTATTGGTATTTTTTTGTCGCGGCATGCCCCTATTACATGCTTTACCTGTTCAGCCTTAAAGATATTACCTGGATTTAATCTTATACCGTCTGCGCCTGATTCCGCGGCAAGTATTGCCAAATGATAATCAAAGTGTATATCTGCCTCAAGCGGTATTGATATAACTTTCTTTATTTTTTTTATCGCAATAGCGGATTCTGTATCCTTAACCGCCACCCTTATAATTTCACACCCTGCTCTTTCAAGTGCCTTTATCTGCTTAACGGTCGAGGCAATATTCGTTGTATCGGTATTTGTCATGGACTGTATGGATACAGGGGCATTACCTCCTATCCTGACGTTGCCTAACCTTATCTGCCTTGCACGCGTTCTTTTCATTTTTTTACAATCCACATCATTATATCATTCCATGTAACTACCACAAATAAAAGCATTATAAGAAAGATAGCTGCATATTGCATGGCCTCCTGCACTTTTACGCTGATAGGCCTTTTCCTTATCTTTTCAATTCCAAGAAATAGTATATGCCCCCCGTCGAGAACGGGAAACGGCAGTAGATTAAATATCGCAAGGGCAAGATTGATATGGGCTATAAGATAAACAAGATAGATAAAACCAACACTTACAGCACGCCCTATTATCATCGCTATTCCCACGGGGCCTGTAGCAGAACCTTTTAAAGCCACCTTGCCTGTAACAAGATACCATATAAATCTATATGTTAATGTTGTATTTGAAAATGTCTGCCTGGCTCCCGTTACAATATGTTGTAACGGCCTGGCCTTAAGCAGTTCTACGTCTCCATAGGGGGTTATACCTATTTTAGGGCTTTTCTTTGTCGCCTGCAATAATCCTTTCGATTCCATGATATCAGGCATAACTACAAACTCATATAATTCGCCCCCTCTGTCTATCTCGATATGAAGAGGGCTTGTATCCGGATTCTTTGAAACAATATCAAGCACCTGGTACCAGTATTCTGTCTTATTGCCATCTATAGATATGATCTTATCGCCTGTCTCTATGCCTGCCTTATATGCAGGCATATCCTCTATAACGATGCCTATTTTTGAGGAAGGGACTATAAAGCAGAATAAGATAAACGCTAACAGATAATTCACCCCTGCGCCCGCGAATATTATCCAAAATCTTTTCCCAGGAGGCTGGCCAAAGAATTCATGGCTGTTTTCTGATATTTTGTCAGAAGGCTCATCTCCAGCCATCTTGACATATCCTCCAAAAGGGATTACGCAGATAGCATACTCTGTATCTTTAATTTTTTTAGACAGCAATACCCTGCCCAGGCCTAAGGCAAATCTTTCCACCTTTACCCCCATGCGCCTTGCCATCAAAAAATGTCCGGCTTCATGCACTAATATTACTAAACTGAAAACCGCAACCACTATTACTCCTGTAAAAATAAAACCTAGCATATTTTTCCTCTCTGTATTATCATATCAAAGCCCTTGCCCTCTCTCTTGCCCACAGGTCAGCTTCAAATATCTGATTAAGTGAAGGTAACTCAACATACTTATGCCTTTTCAGCACATCCTCTATAATAAGGGGTATTTTTATAAAAGAGACCCGCTTCTTTAAAAAGGCCTCTACCGCTACCTCATCCGCGGCATTTAATACTGCAGTCGCGGTTCCCCCGAGTTTTGCGGCCGCAATCGCAAGGGACAAGCAGGGATATTTTATCTTATCCGGCTGTATAAACGTAAAACTTCTTCTGTTTGAAAGATCGAGTTTTTTAAAAGGTGTTTGCAGCCTTTGGGGATATGAAAGCGCATACTGTATAGGGAGCTTCATGTCTGTTATGCCCAGCTGGGCTATAACGCTGCCGTCTATAAATTCACACATGGAATGTATGATCGCTTCAGGGTGTATCAGTAATTCTATCCTGTCAATAGGGACATTGAAAAGATGATGTGCCTCTATTATTTCCAATCCTTTATTCATCAGGGTTGCTGAATCAACAGTTATCTTTTGCCCCATTTTCCATTTTGGATGATTTAACACCTGTTTGATATCGAGTTTTGAAAACTTATCCCTGCTGACTTTGTGCAAAGAGCCGCCGCTGCCTGTTATAAAAAGCCTGCTTATCTCGCCTGTATCTCCTGAACAAACGCACTGGAATATCGCGCTATGCTCGCTATCTACGGGGATCAATAACGAGTTATGTTTTTTTACAAGATTCATTATGATATCGCCTGCAGTGACAAGGGATTCCTTGTTGGCAAGGCATATATGCTTTCCTGCTTTTATAGCGGATATAAGAGGGTATATTGCGGCAGCGCCTGCTGTTGCCACCACGACAATATCAACGTTTTCGCTTCCTGCTATTACATCCAGGCCTTCCGGGCCTGAAAGTATTTTTACCCTTTTGGATGAAAATGCCCTGCTGATATACGAGGCCGACTTAGGGTCAACAACAGCTGCCATTAAAGGCCTGAATTTTCTTATTTGCTTTTCCAGTATGGCGGTATTTGAAAATGATGAAAGTCCTACAATCCGAAACCTGTCAGGAAACGCCTCTATAACCTTAAGGGTATTTATACCTATAGAACCTGTTGAACCTAATATCGCTACTCTTTTAATCGATTGTTTTCCCATT
>CAZBNF010000058.1:5454-6935 GCA_964493115.1 uncultured Planctomycetia bacterium
AAAGACTCTGACAGGTCGCCAATCTGGCCTGTTAAACTAAGCAAGATGCCTATAACAAATATATGTACAATAGAAACTGCCGGAAGCATGCCCTTAAACAAAACCGCTGTGCCAAAACTTATAATTAAGCCCGCTATGGTGCCTTCGACTGACTTTTTAGGGCTTATGCGGGGAATAAGCTGGTGGCTGCCAAATAATGTGCCTATTATATAAGCCCCGATATCGCCTGATTTGGTTACAATTATAAGATAAAGTATCAGCATTTTACCGTCCATATTTAGCGGCGGCATAATCCTTAGTTTTATCATAAAAGAAAAAAACCACCCGATATAAAATATACCTAATATGGTCGTGGCTATGCCTACAATTGCCTGTTCGGTGTTTCTTCTTGTAAACTGCAGTAAAAATACGCAAAGACACACTGCTGTCATTAACACAAATTCCATCTCCGCGCTAGGGGCAACCTGCACATATGTTGTAATCGGTATCAGGCATCCTGTAACAATGCCAAAATATTTGTAAACTAAGATACCTTTTCTGGAAATCATCTCAAAAAACTCATAGAGCCCAAGGCCTATCACTACAACAATAGAGGCAGCAAAAACCCATGCTGGCATCAAAAATATAAAAACCCACAAGATAAACACCCACAGCGCAGAACCTATTATCCTTTGCCTTAACATATTCTGCCCCCAAAACGCCTATCTCTGCTCTGGTATTCCTCTAACGCGCTATCAAGATCTTTTTCCCGGAAATCCGGCCATAAAACCTCGGATATCACAATCTCCGCATATGATATCTGCCATAGCAGAAAATTACTCAGCCTGAATTCTCCGCTTGTTCTTATAAGGAGGTCTACTTCCGGTAAACCCTTGGTATGCAGATAACCTGCAAAAAAATTCTCATCTATGCTATCAACTGATATTGCGTTTTTTTCAACATCTTTTATTATCCCGCGCACAGCATCAGTAATTTCCTGACGGCTGCCGTAATTAAGCGCAAGCGTCAATACCATCTTTTTGTTGCCTGATGTCCTCTGCATAACATCAAAAAGCCTGGATTTTACCCGGTCAGGCAAATCATTGAGCCTGCCTATGGCATTAAGTTTTATATCGTTTTTCTGGAGTTTTTCGTATTTTTTTTCAAGATAATTGTATAAAAGATCCATCAACGCATTTATCTCTTCCGGCGAGCGCTTCCAGTTTTCCGTAGAAAAACTGTAAAGAGTAAGGGCCTCTACGCCCAGCATCGCGCAGTATTCTGTAATAACATCAACGCTTTCAGCACCCTGACGGTGGCCGAATACATGAGGCAAATGCCTTTTTTTGGCCCACCTGCCGTTTCCGTCCATTATTATGGCTATATGTTTTGGGAGTCTGGTTTTATCAATCATCATATGGAAAAGTTATATTACAATAAATACTACAATATCGTTTATGCCTTTGTTGGAGCAGCGATTTGGCTTTTAAATGAGGCCACAA
>CAZBNF010000059.1:0-2564 GCA_964493115.1 uncultured Planctomycetia bacterium
TTATTGCATTCAGAATACTTTAATATAAGAGAAGTTGAAGTGGCAGGCCAGGGGCCGGTGAAAACAAGGTCATCCATCGCGAGAGAGCTATCCTCTAAGAAAAATACTAATATATTCATGCAGGACATAAAAGAATGTGAAGATGCCATAGAGCAGCTTCATCCCGAGCTTAAAAATGCGGTTGTTCATAGAAAGCTTCCCGATACTTTATCCGTTTCGTATGAGCTAAGAAAACCTATGTGTCAAATTAGTTCAGGGTATTATTATCTTGTATCTGATGATGCTGTTATAATATCCCAGCCGCAGCCATCTAAAGAACCGGGGCTTATAGTAATATCGGGGATAAAAGTGTCATCAAAAAAACTTTATGCTAAAGAACCAGGATTTTATGAGCCATTAAAAAAAGCGATTAGTATCATAGAAGATGTTGATGAAAATTATCATTTGTTTGAAGAAGATAAGGTAGTGGAAGTCAATATTTATGATATAGACAACCCCGCGCTGTTCCTTGAAGATGGGACAAGGATTGAGTTGGGCCAGCACAGGTTTAAGGATAAGTCCGAAGCGATTAAGACTATAATAAATGAACTGAAATCCAAAAACAGGAAAGCCAAGGTAATCGATTTAAGATTTGAAGATGCGGTAGTTGTCCCCAGATAAAGGTAAAACATGAAAAATAAAGAAACGGTTATAGCTGCCCTTGATATAGGCGCATCGAAGGTATGTTGTCTTATATCAGGGTTACCTGAAGAAAAAGGCGCGCTAAATATCTTAGGCTACGGGGTCAGTCATCACGATTGCCTTAAAAAGGGGGTGGTATCTGATATAAAAGGGCTTTCAGATGCCATATCAGCCGCTGTATATGAAGCTGAAGCGGCCAGCAGGAAAAAGGTGCAGTCTGTTTATTTTAATATATCAGGGATTCATCTTCATGGAATATCGTCTCATGGAGAGATAGTAATATCTGACAGGGATAATGAGATAACCAGGCATGATGTGGACAGGGTAATTACAAACGCCAAATCTATCCACATGCCCTACGAGAGGGATATAGTTTACTGCTCAAGGGGGGATTTCGTTGTAGACGCGGAAGAGGGGATAGCGAATCCCGTAGGCATGTTTGGCTTAAAGCTTGAAACAAATATGTTTCTTGTAACGGCAAAAATATCCATGATAGATAATCTTAAAAAAGCGGTAAAGTATTCAGGCTTAGGGATAGAGGATTCAATAATCTCACCGCTTGCGGGTTTAGAGTCTACCGTATCAGGCCATGAAAAAAATCACGGGGTTGTATTTGTCGATATTGGCGCTGATATGACTGCTATATTAATAGTATATAAATCAAGGCCAGTTTTTTTTAAAGCACTTCCCATAGGCGGCGATGATATCACAAAAAAGCTTGCCAAGGAGTTATCTGTTTCAGAAGCAGAATCAGAAAGGATTAAGATAGAAAAGCTGACTTTAGATGATACCGGAAAAGATCGGAAGGTTGCTATATCGACAGAATTAGGAAAAAAGACAGTATCATTGACAGGATTAAAAAGTGTCCTTATCGAAGAATACTCCTCTATATTTAATCAGGTAAAAAAGGAAATTAACGGTTCAGGTTATTCGTCTAATATACCCAGCGGCGTTGTTATGTGCGGACAGCCGGTAATAATGGATGGGTGCATTGAACTGGCAGAGTCTGTGCTCAAGATCCCTGTACGGATTGGCCATATAATGGGTTTAGGCGCAGTCCCTAAACCACTGCCAAGCCATATATGTTTTATTGCAGCAGGCCTGCTTCAATTAGGCGTTAAATCCAAGAGGCCAAAAGTGTCTTTATTAAGGCTTGGGCCAAAGAATTGGGCATTTGCCTTATCGGATTATGTTAAAAGGCTTTATAAGGACTATTTTTAATTGACTTGAGTATTATAATATGTTAAAGTATGCGAAATGATTACGCAAAACCTTGCTCTGGTTAAGGAAAGAATAGAAGATGCAGCTAAGAGGGCAGGGCGCAATCCCGCGGAAATTCGGTTAGTCTGCGTTACCAAGACAGCCACAGCCAATCAGCTGCAAGAGGCTATATCATCAGGTATTTCGGATATAGGTGAGAATAGAGTCAAGGATGCTCTTTTAAAATATGATAGTCTTGGAGAACAGGCCAAGAACGTGAAATGGCATATGATAGGCCATCTGCAGACCAACAAGGTCAAGAAATGCCTTCAGATTTTTGATACAATACACTCTCTTGATAGCATAAACCTTGCTGATGAAATAGATAAACAAGCAAAATCTTTGGGAAAGTGTATAGATTGCCTTGTACAGGTCAATGTCTCTGGCGAAGACTCAAAATACGGTATATCACCTGAAGAGACAGAAGCCTTTATAAGAAAAGTATCCCTTTTTTCAAATATCCATATAGCTGGTCTTATGACAATGGCGCCCTTTGTGGATAATCCAGAGCAAGTAAGGCCTTTTTTTAGGAAAATATACAGCTTAAAAGAATCTCTCAGAAAAATGGATATTTCGAACACAGATGTAAAAGATATTTCGATGGGAATGACACAGGATTTTGA
>CAZBNF010000059.1:2664-6928 GCA_964493115.1 uncultured Planctomycetia bacterium
TACTTGATATAATTATCACAGCGCTTTACTGGATAATTATAGTAAAGGCGCTTATAAGCTGGGTTAACCCCGATCCCTTTAACCCGATTGTGCAATTTTTACAGCGCGTGACAGAGCCTATTTTGAACCCTATAAGAAGAATACTTAAGATGCAGTTCTGGGCCATTGATATATCGCCTATAATTGCTATTCTGTGCCTTATCTTTATACAGAATTTCTTCGTGCGTACGCTTACGGACCTGGCCTTAAGATTAAGATGAGGATACAGGTAAAGGTTCAGCCTGAGTCCTCAAAGGAAGAGGTTGTAAAGGGCACAGGGGATGGATTAAAGGTTTATCTCAAGGCATCACCTGTAGACGGTAAGGCAAATTTAGCGCTTATAAGGATTTTAGCGGAATATTTTGATGTAAAAAAGTCAGTCATACGGATAATAACAGGCAAGACTAGCAGTAAGAAGATAATAGAAGTTGGATTTTAACTTAATCTAAATCGGAGGATCAAAGTGGGACTACCAAAAAGAAGGCATTCAAAAACACGGGGTAAGAAAAGACGTACTCATTACAAGCTGTCAAAGCCATCGCTTACAAAATGCTCTAACTGCGGACAAACTGTCCTGCCGCATCATGTCTGCTCGGGATGTGGTTATTATAAAGGCAGGCAGGTTGTTGTGAAAAAAGAAAAAACCAAAAAGAAAAAGGCATAAAGGAGCGGTCATCTTATGCGTATCGCGGTAGATGCAATGGGCGGTGATAATGCGCCAGGTGTTGTTGTTGAGGGCGCTTTACTTGCTTGCCGTGAGTTTGGATACGATATAGTACTTGTCGGTGAAAACACAACGATACAGCAGGAGCTTTTTAAAAGAAGCGCGAAAGCCCCTCATTCTATATCAGTATGCCATGCTACCGAAGTTATAGGCATGGATGAGCCTGCTGCTTTGAGTGTGCGCAGAAAAAGAGATGCCTCAATAAATGTGGGCGCCAGGCTTCTGCGTGACGGCAAAGTGGATGCATTCGTATCCGCAGGCAATACAGGCGCTGTTGTATGTGCGGTTGCATTAAGATTAGGGCTTTTAAAGGGCGTACAAAGACCCGGAATCGCTCTGGTATATCCTACATTAAAAGATCTTAGTATCCTTATAGATGTAGGGGCAAACATAAACGCAAAGCCCGAACACCTGTTACAATATGCTATAATGGGGGATGTTCTCCAGAGAAACCTTTTTAATAAGAAAACAGTAAGGATAGGCTTATTGAACGTGGGCGAAGAAGAGACAAAGGGCACTGATTTCATAAAAGAGACGCACAGGCTGCTGAATTCCAGCAATATAAAGTTTATAGGTAATGTGGAGGGCGGCGATATATATACAGGTGAATATGACGTTATAGTATGCGATGGGTTTGTTGGAAATGTTGTTCTTAAGGTCTCTGAATCATTAGCGCACACATTAAGCATATTCCTTAAAAGAAAACTAAAGCAGGGTTTTTTAACGCAGATAGGCGCACTCCTTAGCATGCCTGCTTTTAATGCCTTAAAAAAAGAGATAGATTATTCTGAGCATGGCGGAGCCCCCTTGCTAGGAGTTAATGGAGTCTGTATTATATGCCACGGGGGTTCTTCCGCTAAAGCTATAAAAAATGCCATAAGAGAGGCCGCGGAATTTGTAAAGCTTGAGGTCAACCAACACATTGTTGACGCTATATCGTAATAGAGAGGATTAGAGTTTAAATGGCGACTAAAAAAATTACTGCGAAAAAATTAGTAGGTATTACGGGCATTGGGATGTGTGTGCCAAAGCAAGTCCTGACAAATAAGGAACTTGAAAAAATGGTTGACACATCGGATGAATGGATAACCACAAGGACCGGTATAAAGGAAAGAAGGATTGCCCAGCCGGGAATCGCCTCAAGCGATTTAGCCCAAAATGCTGCTCTTAAAGCCCTTGAATCCGCGAAGCTTAAGCCTGAAGAAGTAGAGCTTATTATAGTCGCTACAATTACGCCTGATATGCCTTTCCCTTCTACGGCATGTTTTGTGCAGTCAAAGATAGGTGCTAAAAATGCCGCCTGCTTTGATATAGGCGCGGCGTGTTCAGGTTTCATATACGGTTTGGTATCAGCAAAGCATTTTATCAATTCAGGGATGTATAAAAATGCCCTTGTTATAGGAGTTGAAGTCCTAAGTTCTGTCACTGATTATACAGATAGGAACACCTGTGTTTTGTTCGGCGATGGCGCTGGCGCTGCTGTACTGCAGCATGTCTCATCAGGCGGAATATTATCGCATTATCTTGGAGCAGACGGAGAACTTGCAAATCTTTTATATCTTCCCGGGGGCGGCTCTAAAAACCCAGCATCAGCGGATACAGTTAAAAATAAAATGCACTATATAAAAATGAGCGGAACCGAGGTATTTAAATCTGCCGTAAGGCTTATGACAGATGCCGCGACACGTGCTGTATGCGAGGCAAATCTTGGATGTAAGGACATATCCTTATTAATTCCGCATCAGGCCAATATGAGGATTATAAACTCGGTAAGGCAGAGGATAGGCCTTCCTGAAGAAAAGGTATATCTTAATGTGGCAAAATACGGCAATGTCTCTGCCGCTTCAACAATAATAGCTCTTTGCGAGGCAGTCCAGGAGAAGAGGATTAAAAAGGGGGATATTGTTGTCCTGGTTGCTTTTGGCGCTGGTTTTACATGGGGGTCTATTGTAATTAAATGGTAGAGGTTGCTTATATATTTCCCGGACAAGGCGCGCAGTATGTTGGCATGGGCAAGGGCCTGTGTGATAATCATGAAATCGCCCGGAAGACTTTTGAGCATGCAAATGATATACTGGGATTTGATCTTAAAAAACTTTGCTTCCAGGGGCCCGCGGAAGAACTTACAAAAACCCAAAACTGCCAGGTTGCCATTCTGGTTGCTTCTATCGCGGCATTGCGTGTTCATCTTCTAAGGCCTTCAGATTTTACACCACAGGTGATGTTGGGCCTAAGCTTAGGAGAGTATACTGCCTTAGTGTGTGCTGAAACAATGAGCTTTAGTGATGCTGTAAAACTTGTAAGGTTAAGAGGCCAGTTTATGGAAGAGGCATCAAAGAACAGCCCCGGCAAGATGGCATCTATAATAGGTCTGGATATTGAACATGCTGAAGAGGTGTGCCAAAAATCAGGTGCCCAAATAGCCAACCTTAATTGTCCTGGGCAGATTGTTCTTTCAGGGTCAACTACCTCTATTGATAATGCGTCAGTTCTTGCAAAAGAAAATGGCGCAAAGCGTGTTATAATATTAGATGTAAGCGGGCCTTTTCATTCCGCTTTAATGGCAGGTGCCTCCCATAAATTAAAAGAGGCCTTAAAGGCAATAGAATTCCTGCCGCCTAAAATCCCTGTTGTAAGCAATGTTACAGCGCATTCTCAGGATAATACAGAGATGATAAAGGAAAATCTTGTAGATCAGTTAAGTTCCACAACCTATTGGGAAGAGTCAGTCAGGAATGTAGCGGCTCGGGGCATAAAGCATTTTCTTGAGATAGGGCCTGGGACTGTGCTTAAGGGACTTTTAAAGCGCATTGACTCTGAGCTCGTTTGTCAGAATATACCGGCATAAAAAAAAGGGGGTAATTTATGGAAGCAAAAAAACTTGATATAGGAAAGTGTTTTACAGATGCGTGGGAGGTCTATAAGGTTAATATCCTTATACTGATACTTTCAGCTCTTATTTTTCAGGTAATATCTCTATTTACACTATTGATATTATCAGGGCCGTTATTTGGCGGATACTGCTTTATGACGATGAATGCTATGCGCAAGGCAGATAAGAAGGTGGAATTAAACGATATGTTTAAGATGCTGGGGAAATTCTGGCCATTGCTTGGATTATTCTTCTTGCAGGGCATTGCTATATTTGCAGGGTTATTGCTTTTGATTGTTCCCGGAATATTGCTTATGGCTCTGTGGCTATATACTTATTTTATTATGGTTGATAAAAATAAAGGGGTTATGGATTCATTAAAAGCAAGCTGGAATCTGGTTAAGTGTAAAGGGTTAAGGATTAATCTTGCCTTGGCCATAATTTATCTTGTTTTAAGCGGCGTATCCGGGCAGATTCCTGTTGTTGGCTGGCTTATAAATATTATTTTGGTTCCTTTTGGCATACTTTTGATCACATCAGCGTATCTGCAGCAGACAGTTCAGGTGACTGCCTCTTCTGATGAAAACAGGCCTTTTGCAGATGTGCCTGAAGAAGAAGGCCAGGCATAA
>CAZBNF010000060.1:0-2023 GCA_964493115.1 uncultured Planctomycetia bacterium
TTTCCAAAATTCCTCCTTACCTATGCCAATAGGAGTTACAAGCCCAATACCAGTAATAACAACTCTTTTATTATCCACTGATTACTTCCCCTCTTCCACCACCCCATCAGCGATATGGATTATCTTGTCGCCGTACTTGAGTTGGCGGTCATCATGGGTTACAAGAAACACTGTAGCATCGCTTTCCTTGTTAATCTTTGCCAGCAAGTCCAATATTATCTTGCCGTTATCAGCATCAAGACTTGCTGTGGGCTCATCACAAAGAAGTATTGTCGGCTCATTTATAAGGCTTCTCGCGACAGCCACTCTCTGCTTCTCCCCTTCTGATAATTGCATTGGACTATGCCTCATCCTGTCTTTTAACCCGACAAGCTCTAATATGGATTCTGCTTTTCTTAACAGCTGGGCTGAATACCCGCCTTTGGCAAGGGCAGGTAAAAACACATTTTCAAGGGCTGTTAACTCATCTAAAAGATAATATTTCTGGAATATAAAGCCGATATTATTAAGCCTGAAATCCGCGCGTTTTAGCCTGTTTAACTTGCTGGTATCATTGCCCTCAAGGACAATGGTGCCATTTGTCGGCAGATCTATAAGCCCTAAAAGGTTTAAGAGTGTAGTTTTTCCGCTTCCTGACGGGCCGAACAATATTGAGAACTCTCCGCTTATTATCTCGAGACTGATATTTTTAAGCGCCCTTACAACAGTATTGCCAAGATAGTAGTCTTTGCTTAAGTTCTTTATGTTTATTATCGGCCTGCTCTTGACATTGGGTTTGGTTTTAACCATCAGTCGCCTCTTATTACTTTAATTATGTTTTCTTTGCCGCTTTTTACAGCATAATATACGCTTGCCGCAAATGATACTACCAGGAAAAGCGCAGTGGCAAATATATAACTGTTTACCTCAAAGATAGGGTAAAGATCTCCAAAAGGCATAATAATGGGGTTGGCCTCAAGATACATCTGAAGCAGGTAGTAAAGACCTGTCCCTGTGACAACGCCTATCATCGCGAATAGTATGCCTTCCAATATAAAAAATGTCAGGAATATCCTGCCCTTTATGCCAATCGCTCTTAAGATGCCTGTTGTGCGGCGTTTTTTCTGGGTATTGTAAAACACTATAAAAGCAACCAATATTGCCGCGCATATAATACTAACTGCGAAAGTTATTATGCTAATAAGATTAAAGCCGTAAACAAGGTCATCTGTTCCGTAGTCATCACGATCTTTCCAGTGCTTCACCTCTACGTCCATGTCATAGGGCTTAAATTGGGCGACACTATCCTTTTCAACCTGGAAATTGTCATTTAAACGGATAAAGATGCTTGATGACCTGTCGCGAAGTATTGTCGCGTTTCTTAGGGCTTCAAGGGGCATAAATACGCTGTTATTGGCTATATAGTCTCTGAAATCAGCAACACCCACCATTTTTACATGCCTGTCTCTGTAGACCTCCTTATTGAACTTGTCTATATTATATTCCTTTATAAAAATAGCCTTTGTGATATCCTCAAGGACTATGTCCTCTGTAACAGGTATCTTCAGTTTAAAACGCCTCTTTAGTATCTTTCCTAATATGATCTCTTCCGCGCCAGGGCTTGAGAAATACCTGCCCTCTGATATATTGTTTCTTAAGTCCATTACCTTTTCATCATATTCAAGGCCCCAAACCATTGTGACAATCCTTGAGCCTTTATACTCTAATACACACGGCATCTCAAGGACAGGGCTCATACTTTCTATTGAACTATTGCGCCCCATCTCGTCTATAACCCTTTGTGTATCAAATATATACGACACTCCTCTTAAAGGGGTTACATATAGATTACCGCTTACCTTCGGTATCAGGCTTCCTATGCTCTGTTCAAAACCATAAAGCATAAACCTTGAAAAAAGCACATTGGCAAATAAGAATCCCAAGGCAGCTGATACAAAGACAAGAGATCCTAAGTTATTAAGCATGTCCTTTGTTGCAAGAAATACGCTTAGTTTTAGGTTTCTTAACATCTATTATGCTCCTA
>CAZBNF010000060.1:2123-6919 GCA_964493115.1 uncultured Planctomycetia bacterium
GTAGGCTTTTTATTTAGATCTATCGCTATGGCCATAGCCTGCTTTTTGGCCTTAATCCTGAAAAGAGCATTATCGACATGCATATTTTCATCCACAAACTCTATTGGCCTTAAAAAATTAGCTATAGGGGTTGCCTTATTATCTTCATAAACAATATCTAATATATTTATAATGCCTATAAATTCTCCTGTTGATGAACGCACGGGAAATCTCGTATATCCAAACTCTTTTGCCTTTAAGATAAGCGCTTCTATGCTATCTGTCTCCGATATAAAAACCAGCTCATCAAGCCTGCGCATAACAGAGTTTACCTTTTTCCTGCCCATATCGAATATTTTGTATATGATTGAGCGCTCGTAAGTATCAATATGGCCCTCTGTCTCGCTTTCTTTTACAAGATACTGTATCTCTTCTTTTGTCACAAAAGGGCTCTTCTTTTTTTCAAGGGCACTTCCTGTAAGAATCCTTAGGATAGCTCTTGTAAATATATTCACAAACCAGACTATAGGATAAAATGCCTTCCAGAAAAACTTTAATACAGGGCCTAGATACAACGCTATTCTGTTGGCAGTCTGCGCAAACACCGCCTTTGGTATAAGTTCAGCGAATATAAGGACTATTGGGGATAGTATAATTGTAGTCATCCATTCAGAGCTATCCCCATATCTGTTGTATAAAAACCTCGTGCAGAAAGAAGACGATACAACAACAGCTATATTAGTGCCTACAAGAGTCGTAGCCAGAAGCCTGCCGGGATTCTGCAGCATAGCTTGCACTATAATGGCCTTTTTCTCTTTTGCCTCAGCCAGAATCCTTAGGCGTATCCTGTTTAAAGATATAATAGCTATCTCTGAACCTGAGAAAAAACCCTCTGACAGTATCGCGATAAATATTATTATTATATATACCATATCCATTGTAAAGCCAGCCTATTATTTAAACCACTGGTGATAGAACAACCCTTGTCTTTAACACCATATTATTCTTAACCTCAAGCACCTTAAAATCTACTCCTTTTATCCTTACATGCTCTCCCTGCTTTGGCACTTTTTCGAATAAAAGAAGAAGCAGCCCATTTACTGTGGTTACCTGATCCATGGGAAGCGCTATATCAAGCTCGTCATTTACCTCTCTTATGGTTGCCTTGCCCGATATCGTATAAGAGCCGTCATCTTCTTGCTTTATTATGGGCGGTTCTTTATCATACTCATCCTTTATTTCACCTACTATCTCCTCTAACGCATCCTCTAAAGTAACAATGCCTGATGTGCCGCCAAACTCATCAAGCACAACAGCTATATAGGTTTTTTGTGACTGGAATTTGACTATAATATCATCGATTTTCTCTGTCTCAGGGACATAAAGCGGCTTTTTTATAAAATCAGATATATTGCCTTTCTGATTAAGCATAAACTCTTTTGTATATATAACACCTATAATCTTATCTATTGTGCCTTCATAGACAGGTATCTTTGTATGTTTTGAGCTTTTCATTATCTCGACAAGCTGTCCGGCTGTGGCATTTTTCTCACACGCTGTGATATCAACCCTTGGCCGCATTATCTCATCAACACTTCTATCTCCAAGCTCGAATATCGAGTGTATCATCTCCTCTTCATCATTGTCTATAATGCCCTCTTTCCTGCTTATGGTCATAAGGGCCTTAAGCTCATTTTCCGTGATATATGGATTCGGATTCTTTTTACAGGTGAAAATAACGATAAATATATCCGCTATGATACGCAATATACGCCTTATAGGCCATATAATTTTCCCGAACACATGAAGCGGCCTGGAACAAAAACAAGCAAAGCCTTCAGGATTACTCATCGCATAGGTCTTTGGTGTTACCTCGCCAAAGACAAGAAGGATCATTGTCATGCAAGCTATTGACACCGCAACACCTCTTTCGCCGAATACAGAGATAGCAAAGATAGTCGCAATGCTTGTTGCCGCGATATTTACAAGGGTATTTCCTATTAATATAACGGCAAGGGTGCGGCTTGGAGATGATAACAGTTTGGTTATAGTGCTATGGGTAGAAGGATGCTTTGACTGAATTTTCTTTTTCTGAAATCCGGATAGGGAAAAAAGTGCTGTCTCAGAGCCTGAAAAAAACGCTGATAAAAGAAGCAGGATTACGAATAAGAGTATTGTAAACATAGCTTTTTACCTGTATAGCCTCTTACGTTTGATATAATCAGCAACTGGCTTGGGGACAAGGCCTGTTATTGATCTATCTTTTTTTATACATTCACGCACATGGGTTGATGATATATCAAGCGCAGCCATCTCTATAGCTCTTATGCACGGGTCTTTTGTGCCAAGTCCAAAACCAGGCCTGCTAAAGACAACAAATTCGCACAGGCCAAATAACTTATCCGCATCTTTCCATTTATCAAGGCCTTTGAGCGAATCAGCTCCTGTTAAGAAAAACAGCTGTGTACGTTTTGGAAAAACTTTTTTAAAGTGCTCCGCTGTTTCGACGGAGTATACCTTTTTCTTTTTGTTTATTTCATAACGGGAAACGGTGAAATTCAGATTGCCGGAAATGGCAAGCTCTATCATATGAAGTCTCTTATCAGCATCTATTATACCTTGTGAGCTTTTATGCGGGGGGATATATGCCGGGACAAATACAACCTTATCAAGTTTAAGCGTTTTCTTTGCCTGCTTTGCCAAAAAAATGTGGCCTTTATGTATAGGGTTAAACGTACCTCCGAATATTGCTATGCGCATTATCGGTTATTTCCTTGTCTGGCCATTGCCGAATATTATATACTTATATATGGTAAGCTCACGCAATGCCATTGGCCCGCGCGCGTGTATCCTGTCGGTGCTTATCCCGATTTCAGCGCCAAAACCAAACTGAAAGCCGTCTGTAAAACGGGTGGATGCGTTTAGATAAACACAGGTAGAATCAACCTGCTTTAAGAATTTAAGCGCAGTATCATAATTCTCTGTTATAATAGCGTCGGAATGGGCAGAGCCGTATTTTGCTATATGGGCTATTGCCTCATCTACGCTGTTTACAACTTTTACAGAAAGTATCAGATCAAGAAACTCCTCATACCAATCATCTTCTGTTGCCTGTTTTATTTTATCTGAAAATTTCTTTGTCCTGGCACATCCTCTTATCTCGACACCGGCTTGCTGTAAGGCCTTTATCGCCTTTGGCATAAACTTATCCACTATATCTTTATGAACAAGCATTGTCTCCATTGCATTGCACACACCGGGCCTTTGCGCCTTGGCGTTTAAACATATCTTGGTGGCTTTGTTAAGATCTGCTTCCTTATCCACATATACATGGCATACGCCCTTATAATGTTTTATAACAGGGATCCTTGATTCCTCGGCAACAGCCCTTATAAGGCCTTCTCCTCCGCGGGGTATTATAAGGTCAATATACTTATCCAGCTGGAGCAGATACGAAACAGCTTTCCTATCAGTGGATTCTATCATATTAATAGAATCTAAAGGAAGCCCAGTTTTGCTTAATGCGTCCTGAAGCACTTTATGTATGGCAAGGTTTGAATTTATAGACTCTTTGCCGCCTCTTAGTATCACAGCATTACCGCTTTTAAGACACAGGCTTGCGCAGTCTGATGTGACATTAGGCCTGGATTCATATATTATGCCTATTACGCCTATGGGGACCCTCATCTTGCCGATAACAAGCCCATTAGGCCTTTTCCACATCTTGTCGATAACGCCGCATGGGTCCGGTAGTTTGACAACAGCCTTTATCGATGCTGCCATTTCCTCAATGCGCTTATTGTTAAGCGTAAGCCTGTCCGTCATTGCCTTTGACAAGCCTGATCGCTTAGCGTTTAGAACATCATTTTTATTCGCTTTAAGGATAAAAACAGAGTTTTTCTTAATGCCCTCTGCCATATACATAAGCGCTTTGTTTCTATCATGCAATGAGCTATTAGACAGTATTCTAGAAGCTTCCTTTGTTGCTTTTGCTTTTTTTTCTATCAGGTCTTTTAAGGACATGTTATCTTCTCTTATTTTTTAAAGGTAAAAACAAAGTTCCAACAGGCTTCTTCCTGGCTATATCGATAAGCACATCTTTCTTTCTGCCATTGGCTATAATAGATATTATCCCGGCACGCGTTGCTATCTTCGCAGCCTGTATCTTGCTAATCATACCGCCTTTGCCAAGAAGGCTTAGATGGGGCTGTGCCATTTGCTCGATTTTATCGTCTATCTTTTTAATTAATGGGATTATACCGCATGTCTTTGGCTCATATAGGCCATCTACATCCGTAAGCATTATAAGCATGCCAGCACCCGCAAATCTTGCCACAAGGGCTGAAAGCCTGTCATTATCACCAAACTTTATTTCCTCTGTTGCTATTGTGTCGTTCTCGTTTATAACAGGCACTGCGTTAAAATCATTTAAAAGGCTCATTATAGTACGCTTAGCGGTTAGGATTCTTTTTTCACTTGAAAAGTCTTCGCGCGTAAGAAGTATCTGGGCGGCATGTTTTCCATGAAAACGAAAATTTTCCTCATAAAGTTTCATAAGCTTGCCCTGCCCGATAGCAGCACATGCCTGCAGTTTATTTAAATCCTGCGGGCGTTTTTTAAGGCCAATGGCCTCCATACCAGCACCTATCGCGCCTGAGGAAACAAGTATTACACGAAAACCCATTTTTTTAAGGGCGCAGATCTGACGGGTAAGGTCTTTTATGAAAGCAGGGTCAAGCCTTCCTGTCTGCGTTGTCTTTTTCGACAGACGCCTTCCTAAAACAGCTGTCCCAACCTTTACAACTATTATGCCTTTT
>CAZBNF010000061.1:0-6793 GCA_964493115.1 uncultured Planctomycetia bacterium
CATAGTAGTTCTCCCAATGAAAGACCTTTGGGATAAGGCTCATATCGGAAAATACCGTGGCTTGAGTCTTTAGACTGGAAGAGACCATCCACAGAAGAGGCAAAACGCAAGCCGCCGCGACAATTAGAAGAAAGCTATGAGTCAGAATATTTGCTAGTGCTTTTTTTGTCTTATAATATACGGGTTTTTCCAATTTCTAAGACTCCTTACCTATTCCTGTCTTACGCCTTTCGATACTCGAATAAGCGCAAATGAAACTATCAATAACATTACGCCAATGACAACCCCCTGGGCGCATGCATACCCAAACTCTCTATAGTCGCGCATAGAATGTAAGATCATGGTAATCGGTACCTCTGTATGGCCTGCAGGCCCTCCGTGGCTCGTAGCGAGTATTATATCGTATATCTGCATGGTATTTAATATAGTCAGTATTATTACAAGGACGAATACAGGCACCATAAGCGGCACTGTCACCTTTCTGAAGATATCCCAAGCTCCTGCACCGTCTACTCTCGCCGCTTCATATAACTGTCTCGGTATGGACTGTAGCCCTGCCAGAAGAATGATAAAGCCCCAGCCAAATCCCTTCCACATATGCACTATGGCAACGCATGTTAACGCAGTCCTCGGATCCTCAAGCCAGGTCCTTGACAGGTAGCCAAAGCCTATCTTTTCAAGCCAATAATTGAGGAGGCCGTAATTTCCATCGTAAATCCACTGCCATATAAGGCCAACTACAATACCGGAAAGCACAGGAGGTATAAAGAATATTATCCTGTATATATTGGCGCTTCTTATCGCTCTGTCGCAGGCCAATGCAAGTATGAGCGCGAGGCCGTTCTGGAATATCAAAGTAAACATCGTAATGTAGAAGGCATGCCACATAGAGAACCACCATTCGGGACTTGCTGTAAATATATCCCTAAAATTAGCAAGGCCCACAAACTGCATTACAGGCGATAACCCGTCCCATCGAAAAAGCGACAGGCGAAAGACGTTGATAAAAGGATATATATGGAAAGTAAGAAAGAGTATTACCGCAGGCAGTACGTACAGATAATTACCAGTTATATCTCTTACTCGAATTTTCTGCATAATATACTTCCTCAAAGCTAAGGGTTAGGACTGTCGCTTAATGGGTGCTATTTCGCGCCTTTGCCTTTTTCATTTCTCTTACTTTCACAGCCTGGACTTCCAAGCCAACCTCTTCAGGACTCTTCTCTCCAATTATTATTGACTGTATACCCTTGTCTCTTGCCTCTATAACTCTGGGAAATTCTGAAAGAGGCAGGTTGTTTGGATGAGTAGTGCTATCCATATCATCCGCAAACTGAGCCAGCAGTTCGGATATGTCTCCTAAGCTTTTCTTGTTAGAAGGAAGGTTTCGTGTCTCTCTTGCCAAAAATGCCTGTTGATCTTTTGATGTGATCCATCTCAAGAATTTTACAGCTTCTTCCTTATTAGCGCTTCTTGCGTTTACCATGAAGCTGGTCCCCGCGCCGCCCCATATCATAAGCGGGAATTTGTTTGAGGCCCGCGGGGGAAGCATAACTCCATAGTTTAAGTTTGGGTTCATTCCATGATATACATTAACACACCATGAACCATTAAACGCCAGCGCCGCTTTGCCATTGGCAAACATCTGCTCTGCGTATTTATTGATCATACTAACAATGCCCTTTGCCAAAAGGTGGTTATCGTTCATCTCCTTAAAAAGCTGGAATACCTTTATCCAGTCAGGATCAGCATAAGATACGTTTCCCCTGATTGTGTCTATATACTTTGCCTCACCCATAATATTATAGGCATAGTTTGAGGCAAAGCAGTCTATCATCCATACCTCGCTCCATCCGCTTACCAGCCCGGTTATTCCTGCTGCCTTAAGTTTTCGGCCTGCCTGCAAAAACTCATCCCAGGTCTTTGGCGGCCTCTCCGGATCAAGCCCGGCTTTTTTGAACAAGTCCTTATTGTATAAGATCTGAATATTCATTACGTCCATAGGCACGCCGTAAACACCCGGATCGACACCAAAATCATTATTTTCGGAGAACTCATTTACCGATACGGCTCTGCTGAAGAAGCTTTTTCTCCACTCGCCTTCATTGGCATTCATGTAATCTGATAAGTTGAGCGCGTGGCCGGTTTTGACGAATACAGCAAAATCCTTCTTCTCGGCAAGTATGCCGTATATATCGGGCAATGTCTTGGTATAAGCTGCGCCTCTTACTTTTTGATAATAGATATCTGAAGGAGCATAAAGTTCAAATACAACATCTACGCCTTCTCTTTCCTTATATATCTTGGCCAGCTCCGCAAATGTGTCCTGTCTATCTGTAAGCCAATGCCAGACAACAACTCTTTTAGATGTATCCTCTAAAGGCAATCTGCCTTTGCAGCCATAAGTACCTATTAAAAGTACGACTAAGAATAATATCAAAAATCTTTTCATTAACATGTCTACTTATTAAAATTGTCATCCCCGCGAAAGTGGGAATAGGGGAAGAATCTACCGCCAATCACAAACAGGACCTTTATCCTTTTGCCGCCAGGCCTCTTTTAGATCGTAATATGCCTTCTTTGGAACTCTCTTATTAACACCGTTCTCTTTATCAGATTCTATAGATACAATACCAAACCACTCTTCATTCATATTAGGGTTACCTTCAGTATCAAAATAGTAAGAGCCGTTTGTCCATCCAGCCTGGGTATCGTGTGTAGCCCAGGTACTGGCATTATCATGCTGATATTTCCACCACTCATCATTCCATTCAAAGATACAACCGCCAAGAGAGTTACCTTCGCCCTTGCCTTCGTATGTATTATATTCTACTTCACCCCACAAAGTCTTTAAAAAGAACGACTGGTTAGCTTCATCAGGCTCCTGCTTAAGGGAATTATATGAATCACAACCAAACTCTATAATAATACAGGGCTTGCCATATCGTTCTTTAAGCTGCCTGAAAAGGTTGCCAAAAGATTTGCCTCTGTATATAATAATACCAGCAAAATCAAAATCAGGCGCATACTCCTTTGCTATCTCTATGCTGCCCAATTCTCCATTTCCAAAACCAACGGGCCTGGACGGATCCACCTTCTTTATGATCTGCGCAAGCTCATTCAAGAATGAATAATATATCTTTGCCTTTGCCTGTTTTCTGTCGCGCGCGTTCTCTATCGCATCGAGTTCAGGTGTTGACCATGGGTTTATACTTCCATCAAAAGAGTAGTTTGCCTCATTACCAAGGACCCACGCAAGAAGTCCTGGCTCATTCTTATAAGCCTTGACCATCTGATAAACCTGCCTCTTGACATCCTGCCTAAAACCAGGGTCTGCATAATTAGCGCTGGGATAATCCCAGAACCCAATCCCATGGCCCATGATAGAGCGTATCCCATAGTTATCATAAAGATCTGATATGACCTGTTTTACTTGCGAGGGTTTTCCGCCTGGCTCATAAAACCTTACTGTATTAATGCCAGCATCTTTCATAAGCTTTCCATCTGCCATCCAGGGCTTTGCGGAATCACCCCACCAATTATAAAGATGGTTCTCTCCTACAGGTATCGGGCTGTAACAGGCTCCTCTTACTACAAATGGCTTGTTATTTTCAAGCAGAACATAATTTCCTTTTGAATTTTCAATGATCGTTACGCCAGGAGCCGCGGAAAATTTTACAATTAGAGATGTAGCTGCCGCCAAAAGCAAAACAAGCAGCCCTGCAAGAGCTGCCATAATAATTTTTCTTTTTTTTGTAGTCTTCTTTTTAGTCTTAGTTTTTTTATCAGTCATAATAAACCTCTTCTTTAATTAAATAAGGGCACATCTCATTTTTCGAGATTGCGCGCCGCGCCAAAAAAATAAGATGTGTCCTTATTTTATATTTATTCGTATTTTAAATCGTCAAGATATATTATAAACCCATCAGGATTATCATCAGAATTTGCTGATAAACAGAATCCTCCGATAATATGGGAAAGGTCTTTTCCTTCTAGATCTATCTCATACTGCTTCCAGTCCGTAGTAAGCATCGCAGGGCCTATTCCAGCAGAATCTGAATCTGAAAACTCCCCTGTAATGCCGCCCATCTTAAACTCGGATACTATCTCACCGCCTTTTTCTCCTTTAGCCCAGAAACTTAGTTTCTTCGCGCCTGTAAGATCAAAACCTGCTTTCTTTGAACCCCAGTTATTTGCCGGGTTCTGCCAATATATACCTATCCAGCCTGCTCCCTGAGACCGGCGTGGAAGATATTCTATCTTAACGCAAGTTGTGCCGCTGTGTGGATTATCCATGCAGCGATTATTAATATTTATATCACCAAAATCACCCATCCATCCTGATGGGATATAATGGTTACCTGGAGATGCCTTATCAGTATAGATATTAAATGCCTTAAAGACATCTCCTGTGGCTTTATCTGTCATCTCAAGTTCATCTATCACAACCTCTTCCTGCTTAGCACAGCCTGTTACTACCAAAGAGGCTGCCATAGCCATTAAAAAACCTAAAAATAGACCCTTCTTCATTGATACTACCTCCTTTTCTGATTTTATATTATGTTGAAAGATACTTTTACTTAATATAAGTGCTCATTAGTTTATCAAAATCTTACTATTGCGTCAAGGGAAAATCCCTGTTTTATCATTTTTATA
This sequence comes from uncultured Planctomycetia bacterium, assembly GCA_964493115.1. Classification (GTDB taxonomy): domain Bacteria; phylum Omnitrophota; class Gorgyraeia; order JABMRG01; family JABMRG01; genus CAZBNF01. The sequence continues at coordinate 4,657 of CAZBNF010000061.1, forward strand.
GCTTTTGCCTCCTTTCCAGGTTATGCAGCTGAATCTATCAAATCCTGCGTGGTATTCGCAGTACAGGGTTTAAACGATATCGGTATAACCGCAGATGAAGTCCTGATTACAAACTCTTTTATAGCACCTATGGGTTGCCATGATTCAGGTATTTTTGTTGTAAGCTTCATTAGAGGTTTTATCCTGTCAATATATTCACCTGATGCGTTAAATGTGCGGAAGACAAGCTCTCGAGTCTCCTCTTTAAATACAGGGCCTCTCTCATGCCTGGTAAGGTGGTAATCTTCATTATATAGCTCTCTATTTGACACAGGCTTTGTAAGATCAAAAAGCATGGCGCGTTGATAAAAAAGGCCTTGCCTGTCATATTTTAACTTTACTAACAGAAACCTTTTATTCCATGGGCAGGATTCTGTCTCTACCCCAAGGATGCTCTTTGTATCTATATCTATCCCAAGCTCTCTAAGCAGGGCTACTGGTACAGTCTCACCTGCTGATGAGGTTTTGGCTGCCTGATTATTAAATTGCGCAGTTACCCTCCTCATTATGCCTTCAATGGTATTATCTTCCTGATGGTCTTGGATATTCTGCCTCATTCTATATAAAGTATATAGATTATCAACAGAAGAGGTGCTGGGCACTGCAAGATGCTTTCTAGTAATCGTATCAATTGCAAGTATTCGAACATGTGGCCACTGTCCTTCATCTGCTGCACAGGTAAAGAGTAAGTCAATAGCTCGGCTATCCCCTTGTTTTGCTATTTCAGCAATAATATCAATTACATTCTCGCGCACGCGGCTAAAAGGAGACTGCAATGCCTCACTTAGTTGGCCTAATGCGGCTTTACCATATTTTCTAACCTCTTTCATAGCAGGGTTAGATATTCTTATGTTTCTATCACCGATCGCTGGTATAAGCTGCGGCAATATAGCATCACACATAAAATCATCAGCCCCCTTTTCTTCGGAAGGGCCCATCTTGCCAAGGGCAGTTACTGCAGATTCTTTTGCCCTCTCATTAAGGCTTTTCTGTATTATATTCCCAAGTTCTAATACAGTAGCATAGCTTTGGTTTTTAGGATTTGCATACCAGCTTATTGCTGAGTTACGAATGGCGCTAAGGGAGCTGCCAAGCTTTTTTTCGCGGAGCCATTTTGCAGCGTTACTTTCACCGCTTGATGAGGCCTTAACAATATCTGCGCTATCCTCAGATGGATCTTCCTCAGAAGAGGCACGGCCTAGTCTTCTCTCTATGCTCATAGGCAAATCTGAAGGCGCGTTTTGTAACGATACAGATCTTAGAGCGTCTGTTGCCAGCAACACTTGCTGTCTGTTGGTAGGCACGGCCTGTGCAATTATGGTTACAACAAATATCACCACAATTGCCAGGTTTATTCCTTTAGCTAATATTTTTCTATTCATTTTCCCTATCTATCTTTACGCAGCTATCAATGCCTGTTCGTATGTTCTTATGCACTCTGTATGCTGCTGGCTGTAATCTGATATTATCTCAAACCTCTTGTCCTTAAGCATCATGACAAGGGCTTCTATAATGCCCTGTCTAGACCAGGCTGATAAGTCTTCTTCTGTGCTTGCAAATACCCTGCCTTGTCTAATGCCATTGCTTGATAGCATGCCTGCTATGTTTAAGGCAAGTTGGTCTGGTGTAAGTGAGTTCTGGGTAAATACATGCCTTTGGAATATGCTTCTGTCTATATTCAGGCTCTTTAAGAGCTCATCTGCTGATGTATCAGATTCCTTGTTTACAAGATAGAACTTTCTTGTATCGCCTTTAGAGCTCCTTATGATCTCCTGTAAAGCAAGGCTTTCTGTCAGGGAGTCAGAGTAGACTATTACTGCCTGAGATTCCATTGGCACCTCTATTATGCCTGTTGGGGCATAGTCTAATAAGAAGCGTGCTGCTTCAGGTTCTGATAGATGATTAAGTGATATGCCGGAAGAGGAGGATTTTCCGCCTTCGTACTTTAAGAAGTCAACATATCGAATAAATACATGTGGGGCATTTCTTACAACAAGTGGTTCAGGATTAGGATGTGATTGGAAAATCTCATATATCTTATCATCAGTGACTCTTGTGTTGGAAAGGTTTAACCATGTAAGAGGCATTCCTTGAAGTG
>CAZBNF010000062.1:0-6691 GCA_964493115.1 uncultured Planctomycetia bacterium
CACATCTTCCATAGTAGAGGGGTTTAGCAAAACGCCTAAACCCTGTCTGCCTGAATCAACTTGGCCGATAAGCTCTCGCTTGTCTTTATAATAATAAATATTGCGGTCTTTTCCTGTCCGTTCTTTTATCTTTAACAGCTTTTTAAACACAAGGTTATGTAAAATGGACACGTCAAGGCCTTTCCATTTAAGGCTTGCGCGCTCAGAGCCTATTGCCTTTATGATTTTTCTATCTTTAAGCGCAATGAATATGCATCTTTTTTTATAATATAATACAAAAGCGCACTGTTTGTTTGTGAAAGCGCGTTTTAACGCGTTGTCAGTTTTATTTGTAGAGATAAAACTGATATCGAAATAACCTTTCAATTTACTTTCCAGATAATTAAGGCAGAATCCCGCGGGCACAACTTTGACAGCCCTGTGCGTAGGCAATATCCTTAGACCCGCATCCTCTGAACTTACAAGATAGGCGAGAGTATATTTGTGGCCGTCACTATTTATTTTTTTATTTTCAAAATAATCTCTCGTTTTTATAGACGCTCTATAGCGATGATGGCCATCTGCTATAAATGTCTGGGATAGTTTAAGATGCAGGATGAGTTTTTCTATCAGGATATTATCAGTCAACCGCCACAATTTATGCCTTGCGTTATCCGCATAGATATCTAAATCGGGCTTTTTAGCGTTAGTAATGCTTTTTAAAATTCCATGGGCCTGGGCGTTTTTATCCTGGAAAACTATAAAGATAGGGCTTAGATGCGCTTTCGTATTTTTCATCAGGTTAACCCTGTCAAAAAGCGGCTTTAAAAACACGTTTTCATGAGGGAGAACACCTCTGGCGCCGGAATCTTCCAACTGGAGAAGTGATAAAAAACCGCATCGGCTTATCTTTTTACCCTCAATCAAACATTCCTGAACATAGATATAGAAAGACGGGGTATCGTCATATTTTAATATGCCCTTACCTATCCAGCGGGAAAGATCTCTTTGGGCTTTTTTATAGCCGCTCACAGTACCCTTACGATCAGGCAGGACAATCTTTACAATATTATAAGAAGACTTTTTTATATATTCCTGGCGCTGGATGCGGTTTATTACATCGTAGGGAGGGCAAACCACTTTTTTCAATGAAACTTTTTTATCGTACCTTAGCGCTTTAAACGGTGCTATCTTTGCCATCTGGTTTCCTTATTTTGATTTTATATTGCCGCATCTTTGAAAAAAACAAAATCCCTACTAAGGCCCCCAACCCATTGCTAAGTGCATCCATTACCTCCATCGCCCTCGCGGGTAAAAAATACTGATAAACTTCGATCATTATGCCATAAGAAAACGCCGCTGTAAAGGACGTTATTTTTAAAAACAGCGCGGGCCTGTTAGGCTTTGAAACATAGAGCGCTCTTAAGATTAAAAAGGATAATAGAGAGTAAATCAAGGCATGAAAAATTTTATCTGAGTGGGGAAAAATTGGCACACTATCTGCTGGGACGGTGATAGAAGAAACGACAAAAATACCAACCGCGTATATAATAACTGGCAGATGATATTTCAAAAATCTCATGGCTTATCAGCCTTTGGACAGCCCTTACAGGACTGGGTTTTTTCGGCAGCACAGGCCTTTGGTTTTTCACTTTCCTCTTTCTCTTTGTAACCGGGCTTGCGATAATCTGTAGCGTAAAAACCTTTTCCTTTAAATATAAATCCCGCTCCGGGACTTATAAGCCGCTGAATTTTACCTGAGCAGTATTTACACTTTTTAAGGGGCGGGGCTATTATGGATTGAAATTCCTCGAAACATTTTCCGCACTTGGAACACTTGTAGTCATATGTCGGCATACTATTTTCCTCTTTGCTTTAGGAACGGTTCTCAAGCACAAGTACTTGTGCTTGAGAACCGTTCCTAACGAAAGGCTCCTTTGATTTTGTTCATGAAAGAGTTTATGGCAGGCGTTGATCTGCCGCCTAAATTATCAAACTCTTTTAAAAGCTCTTTCTGTCTGCTTGTAATCCTCACAGGGACATCTATGTTAACCCTTACTAATTGATCTCCTTTGCCGCGGCCATGCACATCTACTATACCTTTTTCACGCAGCCTGAACACCTTGCCGGGTTGAGTACCGACAGGGATCTTCATCTTGACATTACCATATAAAGTCGGGACATCTGTCTCATCGCCTAATACTGCCTGAGAAAAGCTTATCGGTAGCTCGCATATCACATGATTTCCTTCACGCCTGAATATGGAATGTTTTCTTACATATATGAGTATATAAAGATCGCCGCGTCCACCGCCTCTTGTGCCTATCTCACCTTCACCATGAACTCTTACCCTTGTTCCGGTGTCTACGCCTGCGGGGATATGGACATCTATCCTTTTTTCCTGTTTTATTCTACCTGTACCCCTGCATTCAATACAGGGCGACGAAACAACCTCTCCCGCGCCATGGCAATACGGGCATTCCCTTGCTATGCTTAAAAACCCTGCCTGACTTCTTACTTGCCCGCTTCCGCTACAATGCGAACAAATTGTCTTTTTTGTACCTGGCTTAGCGCCCTGGCCTTTGCATGCAGCGCATGTTTCATATCTTGGCAGTTTTATCTTTTTCTCCACTCCAAAGGCAGCCTCTTCAAAACCTATCTCCATGCTCATTTCAAGGTCATGTCCGCGCATTGGGCCCTGCCTTCTGCTTCTTCCCGATGAACCTCCGAATATACCATCAAATATATTACCAAAGGTTCCACCGCCGCCAAAACCTTCCATAAACTCACGAAATACTTCTTCAGCGTGGTCCATCCCGCCGGTACCGCCGCCTCCTGTGCCGCCAAATCCGCCCTGGAAAGCTGCATGCCCATATTGATCATACTGTGCCTTCTTTTGGCCATCGCCTAAGACCTCGTACGCCTCTGTTGCCTCTTTAAATTTCTCAGAGGCCTGCTTCTTTTCAGGCTCAAGCACCCTGTCTGGATGATACTTAAGCGCAAGTTTTCTGTACGCTTTTTTTATCTCGTCTTCTGAGGCACTTCGAGAAACGCCGAGCGTTTCGTAATAATCACGTGTTGTCACTATTTCCCCTTGTCTTCCTTGTATTCAGCATCAACAACATCGTCTTTGCCTGGCTGGGACTGGCCTTCATCTTGAGCGCCTTGCTGCTGCTCTTCCGCGGGAGATCCCTGGCCCTGCCCTTGCGGGCCTGCCTGTTGCTGCTTTGCGGCCTGCTCTTTATATATCTCCTCGGCAAGCTTATGAGATGACTTGGCAAGCGCTTCCATGGACCCCTTGATATCCTCTATATTATCTGTCTTTATTTTTTCTTTTAAATCATTTATATTTGATTCTATTGCCTTCTTTTCATCGTCAGACACCTTGTCGCCGTAATCCTTAAGGGCCTTTTCCGTTGAATAGATAAGAGTATCCGCCTGATTTTTTGTCTCGACAGACTCCTTCCTCTTTTTATCTTCTTCGGCAAAGCGCTCGGCGTCTTTTACCATCTTTTCTATTTCTGCCTCGCTTAGCTTTTTAGGGGCTGATATCTTTATGGATTGCTCTTTTCCTGTGCCAAGGTCTTTGGCGTTTACGTGAACAATCCCATTCTGGTCTATATCAAATGTTACCTCTATCTGTGGTATGCCTCTTGGAGCAGGCGGGATACCAACCAAGTCAAACCTGCCAAGCTCAACATTATCATTTGCCATCTGGCGCTCACCCTGAAGAACGCGTATCGTAACAGCTGGCTGATTATCCGCTGCTGTTGAAAATACCTGACTCTTCTTTGTAGGCACTGTGGTATTTCTTTCGATGAGTTTTGTAAATACCTGGCCGAGTGTCTCTATACCTAAAGAAAGAGGCGTAACATCCAAAAGCAATACGTCTTTTGCGTCGCCTTTTATGATAGCCGCCTGGGCAGCCGCGCCCATTGCAACGCATTCCATTGGGTCGATGCCGCGCTCAATCTTTTTGCCGACATAATCCTCTAAAAACTTCTGTACAATAGGCATACGCGTAGGCCCGCCTACCATGATTATCTTATCTATATCCCTGGACCTAAGTTTTGCGTCATCTATGGCCTGCTGTAAAGGATGTTTGCACTTTTCGATTATAGGATTTACAAGCTCTTCCAGCTTTGCCCTATTTATTGTCATTGTAAGATGCTTTGGCCCTGTGGCATCAGCTGTTATAAATGGCAGGTTTATATCCGTGGTCAATGTGCTTGACAGCTCAACCTTTGCCTTTTCCGCTGCCTCACGAAGCCTCTGGACAGCCATCTTGTCATTCTTTAAGTCTATGCCATTTTGTCTCTTGAAATCATTTGCTATATAATCTATCATCACATTGTCCATATCCGTACCGCCAAGGTGCGTGTCGCCGCTGGTTGATTTTACCTCGAAAGTAGCTGCCTTGTGCTCATCATCCCAACCCATTTCCAGAATAGTAACGTCAAGCGTACCGCCGCCAAAGTCAAACACCATTATCTTCTGCTCTTTACCGGCCTTATCAAGCCCATAGGCAAGGCACGCTGCTGTCGGCTCATTAATTATCCTTAAAACCTCAAGCCCGGCAATCTTTCCCGCATCTTTTGTGGCCTGACGCTGATTGTCATTAAAATAAGCGGGCACGGTGATTACAGCCTCTTTTATCTCATCCCCGAGATAATTTTCAGCATCAGCCTTTACCTTCTGCAGTATAAAAGCCGATATCTGTTGCGGCGTATATTGTTTACCATAAACATTGAAATGGAAATCTTCTCCCATTCTTCTTTTTGCTGCCTGAATTGTACCTTCCGGGTTTATTGATGCCTGTCTTCTTGCAGGCTCTCCAACAAGCTTCTGCCCGTCTTTTGTAAAAGCAACTACTGATGGAAATGCCTTACCGCTTGCAACACCCGCTCCCTCTGCTGATGGTATAATGGTGGGCCTTCCGCCCTCCATTACCGATGCCGCTGAATTTGATGTACCCAAGTCTATTCCGATTACCTTTGCCATTTTCTACTCCTCCTCTTTTTCATCTTCTGGTTCTTCTTCCTTTTTGTCATCCTGAGCCGAGTCCTTGTCATCCTGAGCCGAAGGCGAAGGATCTACTCTCTTAGATTCTTCGTCCCCTTCATTGCATTCAGGGTCCTCAGAATGACACGCCTTTTCTTTCTCAACTATCTCCAGTTTTTTTGCCACTTTAACCATTGCAGGCCTTATAACCCTGTCATTTAGTATATAGCCGGGCTGGAATTCCTCTAATATACACCCTTCCTCTGCCTCATCCGATACCACTGCCTCTATTGCCTCGTGTTTGTTTGGATCGAATTTTTCACCCTTGCTGTTAATCCTTCTAAGGCCTTTTTCCTCAAGCAGCTTATGTAATTGCTTTGATATCATATCAACGCCCTGATGAAGCAGTTTAAAATCCTGCTTCAAATCAGCTGCTTTTATACTGCGCTGGAAATTATCAAGCATGCCCACAAGCTCAATGATAAGGCCTTCATTGGCGTACTTTATGAATTCCTGCCTTTCCTTGATGGATCTTTTTCTAAAATTATCAAACTCCGCCTGAAGCCTTAAGAGCCTGTCCTGGCAGTCATCCTTTTTTGAAAGCTCTTCACGCAGGACTTTTAATTCTGCCTCTAACGCGCCTGTATCCACTTCCTTTTCTTTTAGGTTGTCTTCCTGCTTGTTTTTATTCTTGTCTTTAAACATCATTTCAATACCCCGCTTAATTTAGTGGCTATATAATCTACAATAGATATAAGCCGGCCATATTCCATCCTTGTAGGGCCTATAATTCCCAATGCGCCGCAAGAGGCATCACCTATAGAATAATTGCATGTTATAAGGCTGCATTCCGAGAAATCAACTCCCAGCTCTGAGCCTATATAAATACTCGGCCCTTCCTTATCGCAAACTTTTTTGAGCAGAGAAAACAAAAAATCCTTGTCCTCAAGCCGCTTTAGTATATTCTTCATCTTCTCTATGCTCTCAAACTCCGGCTGTTCCGTAATATGAAATCTTCCATCAAGGTATATCCTATTTTCTTTTATAATATCAAGCATAATATCGATAATGGCCTTTGCCTGCTCCAATACATAGAAAAAGGAATCTTTTTCAGCAATAAGCCTCTGCATGATTTCTTTTCTTATGTCACTTAAAGAATACTTTCCCATGTATTTATTTATGAAATTAGATATACGCGATATCTCCTGCGCGGGGATATCCTCATCAATGGATATCACAAAATCCTTTGTAACACCTAATGAAGTAATAAGCACTACCAATATTTCATTGGACCCCAGCCTTATAAGTTCTATGTGTTTAAACGGGGTTTTTTGCAGGAATGGCAAAAGCACAATACCTGCCTGATTTGTGATTGATGACAGCACGTTTGATGTCTTGTCAAGCAACGCGTTAAGCTCGCTTGTCCTGGCCTTGAACTCCTTATCCACCGATCTTTTTTCTTCTTCCGTAAGAAGTGAGGCACGCATAAGTTTATCTATATAATGACGATAACCCTTTTCAGTCGGTATTCTTCCCGCGGATGTATGCGGATGCGTAATAAGGCCCTGTTCTTCCAGGTCGCTCATTACATTTCGCACGCTGGCAGAGCTTAAACTCATGCGCAGCTTCTTGCTTATAGCCCTTGACGCTATCGGCTCTGCCGTGCTGATATACGTATCAATGATAAGCCCTAAGATCTTATCTTTTCTTA
>CAZBNF010000063.1:0-2665 GCA_964493115.1 uncultured Planctomycetia bacterium
CAGACATTGATTCCTATGGTAGTTGAGCAGACAGGCCGCGCAGAACGCGCATACGATATATACTCAAGGCTATTAAAAGACAGGATAGTTTTTATAGGTACCCCTATAGATGACAATATTGCTAATCTTATTATAGCCCAGCTTTTATTTCTCCAGATGGAAGATTCTGATAAGGATATAAATGTATATATAAATTCGCCAGGTGGCCATGTTACGAGCGGCCTTGCGGTATATGATACGATGCAGTTTGTAAAGCCTGATGTGAATACATATTGCATAGGCCAGGCTGCAAGCATGGGCGCATTGTTATTGGCAGGCGGGACAAAGGGCAAAAGATACGCGCTTCCAAATGCCCGGATAATGATACACCAGCCATGGGGAGGAACCGAGGGAACAGCCTCTGATATACACATACAGGCAAAAGAGATACTAAGGATAAGAGAACGCATAAATAAATTATTGGCCGAGCACACGGGCCAGTCGCTTGAAAAAGTGGAGAAGGACACTGACAGGGATTATTTTATGACAGCTGATGAAGCCATGAAGTATGGCTTGGTTGATACTGTAATAGATACCTTGAAGAAGAAATAATAAAGGAGGCAGAACATATGCAAAAACGCTACTTATTAACCCCGGGCCCAACACCCATACCAGAAGAGGTTTTGTTGTCAATGGCAAGGCCTATAATACATCATAGGACACCTCAGTTTATGGCAATATTAAAAGAGGCCACAGAGGGTTTAAAATATGTATTTCAGACTAAAAACGATGTATTTTTATTCGCGTCATCGGGAACCGGCGCTATGGAAAGTGCTGTTACAAATCTTCTTTCAGCAGGCGATCGGGCAATAGTGGTAAGAGGCGGAAAATTCGGCGAACGTTTTACCGAGATATGCCAGGCTTACGGGGTAGATGCTATTAATATAGATGTCGAATGGGGCAATGCCATTGACCCTAATCAAATAAGGGATATTTTGGCCCAAAATAAGACTGTAAAAGCGGTTTATGTAACCTTATGTGAGACATCTACCGCTGTTATTAATGATATAAAGGCAATAGGAGAGGTTGTGGCGAAGACAGATGCCGTGCTGGTAGTTGATGTTATAAGCGGCTTGGGTTCTGTCGAGTTTAAGACCGATGACTGGAAAGTTGATGTAGCCGTAGGCGGTTCTCAGAAAGGCCTTATGACACCACCCGGGCTTGCCTTTGTATCGGTAAGCGAAAAGGCATTAGCCCTGACCCGGACATCCAAGCTGCCTAAGTATTATTTTTGCTATAAGGCAGCCAAAAAAGCAGCTGATAAGGATGATACGCCATGGACGCCTGCGGTAACCCTTGTAATAGGGCTTGTTGAAGCAATAAAGATGATAAAACAGGAAACGCTTGATAATGTTATCCTAAGGCATAGAAAAATGGCAGAAGCAATAAGAGCTGCTGCTAAGGCTATGGGCATGAAACTTTTTGCGCCCAACGCGGCAAGCGACGCGGTAACAGCCATAAAGGTTCCGCTTAATATAGATGGAGCAAAACTTGTTAAGATTATGCGCGATACATATGGAGTAGGCATAGCAGGCGGGCAATCGGAGCTCAAAGGTAAGATTATAAGAATAGCCAGCATGGGATTTATGACACAATGGGATATTATAGTTGCCATATCATGCCTTGAGATAGTGTTGAAGCAGATGGGTTATGATTTTCAGCTTGGTTCCGGGGTGAAAGCAGCTGAAGAAGTGTTCAGCAGGTGAAAAGACAAGGAGCGTAGAGATGTTTAAGGTATTAGTAAGTGACCCGCTAAGTGAAAAAGGCTTAAAGATTCTTGAAAAAGAAAAAAATATTAAGGTGGATGTCAGAATAAAACAACCCGCCGATGTCCTTAAAAAGATTATCAAGGATTATGACGCGCTTATAATCCGAAGCGAAACAAAGGCAACAGCTGATCTTATAGCATGTGCTGATAAACTTAAGATTATAGGAAGGGCCGGAGTAGGCCTTGATAATGTAGATGTCGCGGCAGCCACGAAAAAAGGTATCATAGTTATGAATACCCCGGGAGGCAACACTATCTCTACCGCAGAACATGCAATGAGCCTTATGCTTTCGCTTTCGCGCAACATAGCGCCTGCGGATGCATCCATGAAAAAAGGCCAATGGGAAAGAAAACGGTTTATGGGAGTCGAGCTTTATGGAAAATCATTGGGCATAGTTGGTTTAGGCAGGATAGGCTCAGAGGTTGCAAAACGCGCATTAAGTTTTGGGATGCGGATATTGGCATATGACCCGTTCTTAACCCCTGGCAAGGCGTCTGATTCTGATATAGAACTTGTAACACTTAACAGGATATTTTCTGAAGCGGATTATATTACAGTACATACCCCATTGACATCAGAGACAAGGCATCTTATAGGTGAAAAAGAAATCGATATGATGAAAAAGGGTGTCAGGCTTATAAACTGTGCCAGGGGCGGCATAATGGATGAAAAGGCAGTGCTCAAAGGCATAGAATCCGGCAAGGTGGCCGGAGCCGCGTTTGATGTATATGAAGAGGAACCTCCCAAGGACAATCCCATTGTAATGTCCGATAAAGTTATAGCAACTCCACATCTTGGTGCTTCTACAACAGAGGCACAGGATAATGTAGCATTGGAAGTGGCACAGCAGGTTGTTG
>CAZBNF010000063.1:2765-6664 GCA_964493115.1 uncultured Planctomycetia bacterium
TCTACAACAGAGGCACAGGATAATGTAGCATTGGAAGTGGCACAGCAGGTTGTTGATGCCCTTCTTGATAGAGGTATACGCAATGCTATAAATATCCCTTATATAGAACTTAAGGCATGGAAGGTCTTAAGGCCTTATATGGTTCTTGCTGAAAAGATGGGCATGATGCAGGCCCAGCTTGCAGAAGGGCCCATAAGAGAGGTTAGCCTGGAATATGCTGGTGATGTGGCAAAGCATGATATAACAGCTATTACAACAGCTTTTGTAAAGGGTCTTCTGGCACCTGCTGTGGGTGAAATGGTTAATAATGTAAATGCCATTACTATTGCCAAGGAGAGGAATATAAAGGTAACAGAGTCAAAGACAAGTCAGGTAGAGGAGTTTGCGCACTTAATTACAGCAACTATTAAAGCAAAGTCAAAACCCCTGTCAATATCAGGGGCCCTGTTTGCAAACAATCAGCCTCGTATAGTTAAGATAGATAATTATTACGTAGATGCATTGCCAGAGGGTAATATGATACTTATATCAAACAAGGATGTACCCGGCATAGTGGGGCAGCTCGGTACCCTGCTGGGTAAAAACAAAATCAATATAGCTGGGATGACATTTGGAAGGCAAAAGCTCGGGGGTAAGGCCATAAGCCTGTGCAATGTTGACAGCAAGGTGCCCGATAAGCTGATAAAAGAATTAAAGCGATCAAAGAATATCTTTGATGCAAAGAGCATGTGTATATAATCAGGAGAAAAGAATGAAGAAAACAAAAAAAAATAAGGATAGGATAATAAGGATAATAGATGTCACTAACAGGGATGGTGTGCAGACATCCCGCATATGCCTTTCTAAACTACAAAAGACAATGATAAATCTTTATCTGAATGAAATGGGGGTTTATCAAAGTGAGTTTGGTTTCCCTGTAACGCACCATGAAACAAATTATATAAACGCGAACATGGAACTTGTCAAAAAGGGCGTGTTAAAGCCAATTGTATTAAGCGGTTGGATAAGGGCCATAGCGCCTGATGTGGAAGAGGCTATAAAAAGAACAAGGGTTGAGCATCTGAACATATCTATCTCGACATCAGAGCAGATGATGAGAGGGAAGTTTATGGGCAAGAAATCAAGCGATGATATTATCAATATGATGGTCGAGGCCCTTAGGTTAGCAAGAAAAAAAGGTATAAAAACAATAGGCGTAAACGCGGAAGACGGCTCAAGGTCAGACTTGGATTATCTGGTAAAATTTGCAAAGGCCGCAAAAGATAATGGCGCTGACAGGATAAGGTATTGCGATACATTAGGATATGATGACCCGTTTAGCATATATAACAGGATATATTACATAGCCAGCAAGGTTGATATCCCTGTAGAGCTTCATTGCCATAATGACCTTGGGCTTGTTGCGGCCAACTCCATAGCGGGTGCTAAAGCCGCTATAGATGCCGGAGTGGATGCTTATATAAATACTACGGTCAATGGTTTCGGAGAAAGGGCGGGTAACGCTGACCTGGTATCCGTGATATTGGCAATTAGGTATGCAAGCGGCTTTAAGGGTAAATACAGGCTGGATAGTAACATAGATCTTTCAAAGGCATGGAAGATAGCGAAGTATGCCTCCTATGCATTTAACGTACCAATACCAATAAACCAACCAGGTGTTGGGGCAAATGCCTTTGCGCATGAATCAGGTATACATGCTGATGGTGCTTTAAAAGACAGGCGCAACTATGAGTTATATGATTATGAGGAGCTCGGAAGAGGTGAGCCTGAGATCATAGATACGGGTAGGCAGATTACCGCCGGTGAATACAGTGGTATAAAAGGATTTAGAAATGTCTATGATAAGCTTGAGGTAAAATTTAAGGACGATAAAGAAGCTGCTGAGATTTTGGAATTGGTAAGATATGCCAATGTCCATAATCAGAAACCGCTTGTTGAAGATGAGCTTAAGTTTGTTGCCAGCCATCCTGATGAAGCACGCAAAATATTTACTATGAAACCGTAAAACACTAAGATAGGGAACGAGAAGATGCCAAGCACAGTTGTGGTAGGGGCACAGTGGGGCGATGAGGGTAAGGGTAAGATAATAGATATCCTTTCGCGAAATTCTGACTATATAGTCCGTTATCAGGGAGGCAACAACGCGGGGCATACGGTTGTTATAGATGGTGAATCCTTTATTCTTCATCTTATACCATCAGGTATATTGCACAGGGGTAAATGTTGTATTATCGGAAATGGGGTTGTTGTAAATCCAGCCGCTTTAATAGAAGAGATAGAAAAATTAAAGGCACGCGGTATAGATGCCGATGGCAGCCTTTTGATAAGTGAGCAGGCGCATATAATATTTCCATATCACTGGAAGATAGATGAACTTCGTGAGCTGGCAAAAGGTAAAGGAAAGATAGGTACTACAAAAAGAGGTATAGGCCCATGCTATACGGATAAAGTGACTCGATGCGGAATAAGGATGATAGACCTTTTAGATGACGATATATTTCGAGCGAAACTCAAATACAACCTTAAGGAGAAAAACGCTGTCTTAAAGAATGTCTATGGCTTCAAAGGATATTCTTTTGGCAAGCTTTACAGGCAGTATATGGGCTATCGTAAAAAAATCAAGCGCTATATTGCCAATACAACACTTACGATAAATCAGGCACTGGATAGGGGTGAGCGGGTTCTTTTTGAAGGAGCGCAGGGAACGCTTCTTGACGTAGATTTTGGCACATATCCTTATGTCACCTCCTCTAATTCCACAGCGGGCGGCGCATGTATAGGCACAGGGGTTGGCCCGTCAAGAATCGGCAAGGTAATAGGTATTGTAAAAGCTTACACTACACGCGTAGGGGAAGGGCCGTTTCCTACAGAGTTTTCAGATAAGCTTATGAAGCAGATAAGAAATAAGGGAAACGAGTTTGGGGCTACTACAGGAAGGCCCCGTCGGTGCGGTTGGTTTGACGCGCTTATAGTGAGGCATTCTGTTATGGTAAACGGGATAAAGGAGATAATACTGACAAAGCTGGATGTGCTTGATGATCTTGAGAGGATAAACATATGCACAGGGTATGCGTATAAAGGAAAAAGATATAGAACATTTCCTTCTAACACGGAAATTTTATTTAATGTAAAATGCGAATATGAAACATTGCCGGGTTGGCAGCGCGATACGTCGAATATAAAAAGTTTCAATAAGTTACCGAAAAACGCGAAAAATTATTTAAAAAGGCTCTCTGATTTAACAGATGCAAAAATCAGTATGGTATCCGTGGGTTCAGAGAGAAAACAGATCTTAAAGGTTAAGTAATTATATCTATGTTTTGGCGTAAAAATTTTTTTCTATTTAAAATCGGTTTTTGTTTATTATATATTATGATTTTTATGTCCTACTGCCTTCTGGAAATTTCTGCGGAAGAAATGGATGGAGATATTAAAGGCAATTACACTGTGTGGGTATCGGGTAATCTGCCTAAGGGTTCAACGGCAAAAGGTAAGTGGGAGTGGGATGAAACCCTGACGCACGATGCGGCAAGAACACATATACAATCCGCGGCGGACCAGATCAGCAGGCACTCTTTCAAGGCAATCAACAGCATAGCGCTTGATAAGGGTTCAAGCATAGCGCAGTACATATATCTTGACCCTAAAAATGCTCCTTTAGGGATAATGCTTAAATTCTTTATTGCCCCTGATGAGGAAATAATTTTTTACTGGGAGGGCTATGAAGAGGCTTTTGCCGAATTAGATGAATATATCAATGCATGGTATATGGGTTTTATGCCAGATACAGGGATGTGGGTGAAACTAATTATAGACTTTAAAGAGCTGGATATGCCCATGGCAGAACTTTTGGGAATGGAGTTTATCTTAAGCGATGGCAGGGCCTGGTGGGGCAAGAC
>CAZBNF010000064.1:0-6498 GCA_964493115.1 uncultured Planctomycetia bacterium
GTTCAGTTAGATCAAACTTTGATAAGTCGAACATTAATTTTTGCGAATGCATATTTAACCTCCGCTTGTTTTATTACCTTAATAAATTCTGTTCTACAACCCAAATATCACTTTGCAGTACTTAAACCTAATTTTCCACTTACATTCGGCTCTCTTTTTGTCTTATAATATCTTGCCGCTCCATAATTCGCGCAAAAATACTTCCCATGGGATTATCGCTATTTTGCCATGTATTCTTTTTTCTTTTTCGTTACATACAAGGATGCTCTTTTTCGGCGAAAATGACTCAGTGAAAGCGTTCAGACCATATATATCTCTCTTGTCAACATTGCTGGATCCTTTTATCTCTATCGCTACCTCTCCTTTGCCAAGCACAAAATCTACCTCAACGCCCGTCTTTGTTCTCCAAAAGTTTATTGAAAAATCCTTACCTGTGTAAGACCTATATGCGACTATCTCCATAAGCAAAAAATGCTCAAATGCTTTCCCGAATTCCATGCCTTTTTGTTCGGCTATGTACCTTTTGGTCAGGAAACCGGCAACTCCTACATCAAACATATAATATTTTGAAGCCTTTGTTATGACTTGGCGCGATTGTCTTTCCTTATACGGCTCCACCCTTATGGCCAAAAGTGTGTCTATAAGTATCTGATAATATTCCTTGACCGTCTTTGAATTAACGCCGCATTCACGGGCGATATTGCAATAATTCGTTATCTCACCGTGCGAGTAACCAAAAGCATCAAAGAATCTCGAAAACGCGGGGATATTACGTGTCAATCCTTCCGCAAAAATCTCTTCCCGTAAATAATCCTGTACGTATGCTGTTAATGATCTTTTGCAATTCTCATCGTTTTGCAGATAATGAAGAGGTATCAAGCCATGATTTAAAACCCGAAGCAGGTCGATTTTTTCCAGTTCATGGCTAACAAGTGGGAATAATTCATACCGCCATGCCCTGCCACCTAATAAATTGGCATGTCCTTTTTTAAGCTTTCTTGCGCTTGAGCCGCAAAGCACAAATCTCAAGCCTTTATTTTCTATCAGCCAATGTACTTCATCAAGCAATTGAGGTACTTTTTGTATCTCATCCAGTATTATTGGCTTTTTGAGCTCAACCGCTTCCTTCGCCAGCAATTGTTCCCGTAAAAGCGACGGGTTTTTTGATAGTTCAAAAAATACGTCTGTTTTCAAAAAATCATATACAATGCTATCCGGAAATTTTTCCCTCAGGTATGTGCTTTTGCCCGTTTTTCTGGCTCCCCATAAAAAAGCAGACTGCTTATCGGGTAGCTTCATGTCAAGCATTCTTGTAATGTTTTTCATTAGAATAACCCTCCATATTGGTATGACTAATTAGGAGTATATACCATTTTAGTTAAAATGTCAAGCCTATAGACTAAAAGCTGACATCTGTCAAGTAGATGTCAACCATGAGTTCAATTATTGAAATTATAAAAATTGAGGCTTATTTTGGCTTAACTCCTTCACCCCAAATCAGTTATCTGCCTCAACAGCCCCAGAATCATCCCTGCGTACTGGGATATACGGCCATCCGAACGTGCGGATGTAGATTTTTTTATTTAACTTCTTCATGATATTACACTAAATCGTTAACAACTTTAATAAATATATCCGCGTAAGATTTTAATTTGCTCTCACCTACGCCATAAATATTTGAAAATGCCTCTTTAGTTACAGGTTTTTTCGCGGCTATATCTCTCAAGGTCTTGTCACCAAATATAATGTACGCGGGAACAGCTCTTTTATGCGCGAGTTCTGCTCTTTTTTCACGCAACTTTTGAAACAGCTCTTGATCTATGTCTTGCCATTCTTTCTTTCTTCTTTTCATGGTCATCTTCGCGGCCTCTTTTTTCTTCACCCCAAGCAAGGGCTTAGCCAGTATCGGTAATAGTTCTCCGAGTAATAACTGTTTTCCTGTATCTGTTACCGAAAGCGTTGAAAACTCTCTTTCCTTAGATAAGAAATCCTGCCCTACTAATTGTTCGATCATATACCGTATGAATACCTCTGACTCCTCCCGTATTATACCAAATGTTAATAAATTATGGTGTCCCATACGTTCTATTTTTTCAGTCATTTTACCTTTTAATACATTTGTTACATGGCCCGCGCCAAATCCATGGTATTTGCGCCTAACCTTAATTACACAGGATAGTATCTTCTGTCCAATGCTAAGCGCGTCGTCAACCATATCAAGTTCATTCAAGCAATAATCGCAAGCATCACAGGAACATTTTCCATGATCTTGTCCGAAATAATTTACCAATACCTTATGCCTGCATTGGGGTTGAATACAAAAATTGTAAATACTTCTTAGCTTCTTCTTCATCACTTCCCGCCCGGAGGATTCCTCGGCGAAAAAGCTCCATAATCGGTAATCTCCACCGCCATAAAACATATAACAAGAAGCTGAAAGTCCATCCCGCCCAGCCCGGCCTGTCTCCTGTTGATAATTTTCAATGCTTTTTGGCATACCTGCATGAATAATAAAGCGGATGTTAGAGCGGTCGATCCCCATGCCAAATGCTATTGTGGCTACAACTATGTTCACTTCCTCCCGGGCAAATCTCTCTTGCGCTATATGGCGTTCTTCATCTATCATGCCGGCATGATAGCCGACGTTATCAATGCCGAACCTTTTTAAGTCTGCTGAAACAGCATCTACATCTTTGCGGCGTAAGCAATATATGATGCCCGCCTCATTGGCATGTTTTACTAAAACACCCATTATCTGTTTTAAAATTTGTTTACGCGGTATTACCCGATAGGTTAAGTTAGGACGATCCACCCGGCCAATATGGACCCTGGAATTAATAAGCCTAAGCTGTTCTATAATATCCTGCTGCACTTCTTTCGTAGCGGTAGCGGTAAAGGCATGCACGCTTACAGGTTTATCCACAGGGATAGACCTTCCTAGTTCTTTTAAAGGAAGGGCCTTAAACCTTTCTTTAATCATCCAAAGGTTTCGGTAATTCTCTCTGAAATCATGCCCCCAATGGCTTATGCAATGCGCTTCATCGATCACAAAAAAGGAAAGCCTGACAGAATTTAATAAATTTATAGTGGCCTGGCTTTGTAAGCGTTCGGGAGAAACATATAAGAGTTTTATTTCCCCCTTCCTGATTTGCTCAATAGCTAACGCTTGTTGTCCAAAAGGTTGGCCGGAATTCAAACAACAGGAAGCTACTCCCATATCTTTAAGATTGTCCACCTGGTCCTTCATTAAAGAGATCAACGGAGAAACAATTACAGCCATACCTTCCTTTAATAAAGCGGGTAATTGAAAACATAAGGATTTACCGCCTCCTGTAGGCAGCACCGTTAAGCTATCTTCGTTTTCCAGTATAGATAAAATCGCCTCTTCCTGCAAAGAAAGAAACGATTTATATCCCCAATATTGCCGTAAAATTGCGTACATTTGTTTACGTAGCATACATCCTTCCTTTGAAAAATGTAAGTGGTGTTTTAGGCACTTTCTTCATAACGCTACCCGGATATTTTTTCCATATCTATTTCATCCGACTTTACATAACCCATCGTTCTGTAAGTTTTTAATCTTTTTTCGTGCATTCTTCGTAAAACTGAAACATTCTTATCAACGTAGTCGTAAATTCTGACATCCGTTTTACCCTTATGTTTTCGATGCAATCTACCTGCATACTGAATTACTTTGCCTTTAAAGGATATCGGCATAGTTATAAATAACGTGTCCAGCTGTGGATTGTCGAATCCTTCACCAATATAAGCGCCTGTAGCCAAAATAGCTTTTTTCTTATCCGAAGGTGCTTGAGATAATTTCTCCAATATTTCTTTTCTTCTTTTAGACTTGACCCCACCGGATAAAACGATTAGATATTCAATCTTCTCATTGAGCATTTCGGCTAACATATCAAGATGCGCCCTTCTTTCGGTAAGAATAATCGGGAATCTGCCGTTTTGAGCAGCTTTCAATACATCATTAACAATTAATTGATTTCTTTTTTCGTCATCTATCAATTTTGGCCAGAGATCATATATGTTGGATTCTTCATTCCATTCATAGCTAAATTCTGTCATCCTGGGGATTACATAGTATCGTGAGATTTCTCGAAGAGCATCCCCTTGCCTCCTCTGATAACGGATTGGACCGCACTGCATATGAATAATAGGCTGGTGACCATCCTTGCGAAAAGGTGTAGCTGTAAGGCCCAATATATATTTTGCTTTTGTGTGCATTAGAACCCTTTCAAAAGAAACGGCGCTAATATGGTGACATTCATCTACTATGACAAAGCCATAATCAATTATCCTGTCATCTACCGCACCTTTTCGTTCCATGCTTTGAATCATGGCAATATCTAACATGCCATTTGATTTATTTTTACCAGCGCCTATTTGTCCTATATCCTTCAAATTGATACCCAGAAAAGACGTTAATTGTAATCGCCACTGCTCCATAAGCGGTTTACGATGAACTAATATTAACGTATTCGTCTTCCTTTTAGCGATAGCATGAATGGCCATAACTGTTTTGCCCATTCCCGAAGGAGCAACAAGAATTCCAATTTCACTCTTTAAAATTTTCCTGCATGCAGCTTTCTGCTCTTTATCTAACTCACCATAAAATTTAAACTTGGCTTTTTTGCCCGCTACCCGTTCGTCTTTTATATCAACTTTAATTCCATACTCATCGAGCAGGCAGGAAACATCTTCAAAACAACCTCTAGGAATTGAAAGGTAATCATCCAGGATCTCTGAACAAGAAATGACTCTTGGAGTTAAAAATGTTGATAGCCGCATATTCTGCCGTTTATAAAACTCTGGATTCTGAAATGCCGCTAATTGTTTAATTTGATTCAGAAGCACAGAAGGTAAACCATCAGTCTTTATATATATCCTGTTGGCTATTACTAATTCTAATCTTTCTGGTAGATCTTTTATAACTGACCTGTATCTACGTTTACCTGAAGGCAATCGCATCCATGGCGGATCATTCTCACTTACAGGACTCATTCGCAGCCCGACAATCTGTCCGGCTCTGGAGGCTTCTTTTGAAAACCTTTCAGCATTGCGAAGGGTCATTTTTTCTACTGTAGACAAAAATTTCCATTGATCAGCATGCGGAGTACAATTTTCATCTATAAAAACGCTATTGCCGCGTTTCACAGCTTCTTTCTGGAACGGTAACGCTATAAGGCTTCCAAACCCGCCTTTTGGCAAAGTATCCTGATTCGGAAATAACCTGTCATAACTTTTCATAGAAAGTTTGTATCTTTTAGACATAGTTTTTGTTAACAAGAAACTACCCATTCTCCTTGCCAAGTTTGCTGGAATATTTTCTTTAAAAAATACCCAAACATGCGCTCCATTGCCAGAGCGCGAACGCTCAATTACTACTGGAACACCCTCTTGCATGCAAGTTTCTTTAAAAGTAAAGACATTATCCACCCAGTCTTCTTTATCAAAGTCAACCGCCAAGAAATAACAGGTTTCATCTCGTAACATTGGATAGATACCAATTATATGCGCCCCTACTAAATGCTTGCGGATTATTTCATCATCTGGTGGAACCAACTCTCTGTTAGGACACCCTGAACACTTTATTATAGGTTTCTTACAAATCCTAGGTACCCATTCATTTTTACATACAGGACTATATCCAGACCTTCCTGTTTTTTTACTGATCCAAAAGCGCGGATAAACATCATCGCGTCCACGAAACAAACTACGAAATAGGGCTATGTTATCAAATGCCGAAACATCAGAGATAACCTTTTTCTCATCAAAGTCAATGGATATATATGAGTCGCCAGAAATAGGTTTTTCCTTAGGTGAATCATCCAATTGACTGACTAATTTCTTCTTCAAATCACTAAGTAAAGTGATTTGAAAATCAACATTTTCTATCTTTTTTAAAAGCTTATCTTTTTCTTTCATCGTCTTCCTTCATTGCCACGACCCCGGAAGCTTCCCACTCCCATAAACACTCCTTCTTCATGGTGCCCCTTTAATGCCCCTTTAAAATGTAATAAGTCCCTCTTTCCCTGTTGTACCCACTCGCTTCAAAACACCTTTATTTTCGAGTTCTTTAAGATCGTCTGTGGATTGCCTCTTCTTCAATCCAAATCTTTCTTGATACTCCTTATTAGTTATACGACCTCCCACTTTGATAAACTTAACAGCCTCTGTATAAACATCCCTCGACAAAATTATTCTGAATTCTACATTTCTAATCAATGCGAATTCCGGCTCTGGGACGCCTTGAGCACGGCATTGCTTTATCATTTCAGGAGTTCCTGAGCCAACCTGTTGAATGTAATCGGCAAGATAAAGCGTGCCAGCTAATAATGGATTATTAGGATGGGACGCATGCGGCTTTTTTAAATCTTCAACAGTCAAATCTTCAGGCAATGTTCCTGAATTCCATATCTCTACACGGTCAAGAAACCGATTGACTTAGAGCATCGTCTTAGTGAGGTTCCTTGCGATGCTTAT
>CAZBNF010000065.1:0-6472 GCA_964493115.1 uncultured Planctomycetia bacterium
TCGGCTAAAGCTGAATCATATTTTTCCAATGCCTGGTCCAGCCTTTTATTGCTGTAAAGGGCATTGGCCTCTTCTACCAACAATTTTACTTTATCCTTTGCCTCTGCCCTGGCAGTGACGGACAATAAAACACATGCAGCGACTAATACAGCAACAGCTCTCATATTATAAACTCTTTTTATTTATAAACATCTCTATAACAAGCAGAATAATCGCAATAAACAACAACACCTGAAAAGACTCATTATACTGCTTTGTTTTTTTGCCTGTGACTTCTCTTCTTTCCATCTTGGATATCTTTTCATTATATATAGCGTCAAGACCAAAATCTATTGCCAAACTACGCACATATGACCCACCTGTAATAAATGCCACTTCCTTAAGCATGTTTTCATTTAATCGGGATAAGACGTTCTGGCCATAGTTGTCCTTAATGAATTCTCTTTTACCATCTTTATCCTTTATGGGTAAATGTGCCCCGTTGGGAGAACCGACTCCCACGCAAAATATTTTTATATTCTCATCCTTTGCTTGCTTCGCGGCTTGGAGGACGCCTCCTGCGTGTTCTTCACCATCACTTATTAAGATTATGATTCTATATTTTATCTGTCCCTTCTCAAAAGACCTGACAGACTCTTCTATGGCCTTCGATATGTCTGTACCGCCCACAGGGAGTGTATCCACATCAATGTCCATAAGCGCTACCCTGAAACCATCATAATCGAGAGTAAGCGGACACTGTAAAAATGCTTCTCCCGCGAAAGCTACAAGCCCTATCCTGTCACCGCTTAATCTGCCTACCATATCCTCTATTGCCATCTTTGCGCGGGATAATCTGTTTGGGGCTATGTCCTCAGCAAGCATACTCCTTGATGTATCTACAGCAAAGATTATATCAAGGCCTTCTCTTTTTGTCTCTCTCCATCTGAAACCCATCTGGGGACGCGTAAGCGCGGCTAACAGTAATACAACTGACAGGCTGGCTAGAATAGCGCCTATAAGTTCTTTACGTATGTTAAAGAACGGGGTAATCTCATACCATAAAGAATTCTGGATGAACCTGTTCATCGCGTTTTTTTTGTTCTTTTTAGCGAACACCCAGAACAGCACTACAACAGGAATCGCCCAAAGTATATAAACAGCTATAAGAGGGTTTTCAAATCGCACTTTAAGGAATCTTTCTCAATAATGTATTTGACAGGCAAATCTCAAGTAAAAGCGTTAAGAGCCCCGCGATTAAAAACCTGCCAAACAATTCATTGTATTCATCATATGCTTTCTCTTCTATATTAATCTTTTCCATCCTGTCTATTTCTTTGTAAACTTTTTTAAGTGAGGCGGTATCGGAAACCCTGAAATATCTTGCTCCTGTATCATAGGCTATCTTCCTAAGCAGAGGTTCATCTATATCTGTTTTTATAGAATCATATCCGATTAAATTACCTGAACTATCATGTACAGGAAAAGGGACTGAGCCATAAGTTCCCACGCCTATTGTATATATCTTTATATCCAAAGCCCTGGCAATGGCCGATGCCGTTTCAGGGGTAATCTCACCCGCGTTGTTGCGCCCGTCAGTCAGGAGTATGATAACCTTGCTTTTTGCCTTCGATTTTTTTAATCTGTTTAAAGATGTCGCGATAGCAGAACCTATTGCTGTCCTGTTCCCAAGAACACCTGCTTGCAGTTTCTCGGCCCTTGTTAAAATCCATGAATGGTTAAAAGTTAGGGGAGCAGCTATGAATGCCCTTGTCGCGAAGATGACCATGCCTAAACGGTCATTTTTACGTGAAACTATAAAATCAGGCAATATGCTCTTTAAGGCATCTATCCTGTTCCGCCTTGTTTTGCCAAAACTGAAATCCTCTGCCAGCATGCTGGCAGATACATCGACTGTAAGTATTATATCAATGGCATCACCTCTTCTCAAACTATCCTGAATAGGCGTTTGCGGCCTGGCAAGAGCTATAAACAGCAGGCTTAAAACCACGCACCTGATGTATATCAAATTGGAGGATAAGGCGATTCGAAGCGATTTCCCTGTGTTTGGAAAGAGTGCTGCTGATGAAAAACGAAACCCAAAATTTCTTTTTTTGTTTTTTATAAAATAACCCAGCAAAAAAACAACCGGTATAAACAATAGAAACCATGGGTGATAAAAACTCATCTTTTATTCCTGTGTTTCATTTGGCAGTATATTTTTTTTAATCTCCCCAGCCAGCGAAAAAATTCTTTTATACTCTTCTAGCCCAGGGGTATGGTTGGCAAACTTCGCCATGTCACATGTCCTTAAAACAAAACTTAAATCTTCACCATATTTAATATAAAAATCATTATATCGCTTTATGCTATGTAAAAATTCCTCCGTTGTAAGCCTGCCGAAGTTCATGCCAAAGTTTAGCCCAAGGTATTCCCTGATAATACCTGAAAGCCTTATAAAGTCATCTTTATTGAATTCTGTTCTCCCGGCCAGAAGAGCAAGTTTATCCGATAATTGCCTATATATCAACAAATTTTGTGCCGGCCCTTTTCTCTTTTTTTCCAGTATACGTTTTCCATATTTTATGGAAAGTCCGACAGAATAAAAGGCCGCGATCAACAGGGGTACGCCTGCTATAATATGAAACGTGTATGGAAATTTTAGGCCTATGGGGGGTTCTATTGGGCGTATATCAGCCTCTATCTTTGAGTGCTCGAATACAGATCGGACATATATATTGACGCTGTTAGATTGCAGATGTTTCCATTGATCTTGCCCTAAACGATAATTTATCTTAAGGCCCGGAATGATTTGTTTACCGGTTTCATACACAGTCAATGCATACCATAATTTTATCCTATTGCCAACTAAATGCTTCTCCCTGATTATGCCGGAATCTCTTATTTCAAAGGCCCCGAATTTGCCTGTCTCAGGGACATCTATTTCTACATCTTGATCTGAAAAAATTGTTGTTGTGTAGATCAATCTTTCTCCTATGCTAACCTTGCCCTTGCTGACTTTGGATACAGCTTTTATCGAAATATTATCACCTGTATACGAAAATAAGCTATTGTTAAAAGGCAGGCAAAAAAATAATATGCAGGCAAAAAAGATTATCTTGCGCATAAGATTAAGAGCATTTTTTCTTTCTGCCATATGCTTTTAAACGCCCCCTCTACGTACCCTGCCTGACCGGATTTTAAAAAAATTAATCACTGAGTCTATATATGGCGTATCCGTGTATATATCTATATGGTCAATACCCCTTGACTTGAAAAAATCATTTTGTTTTTCAATTCGCGTAAGCGCGTTCAGCCTGTATTGTTCCCTGAAGGCTGTATTAGAAGTATCAACAACGACATGCTTTTCTGTCTCCGCGTCATCGATTGCAACAATTCCGACATCCGGGATGTCTGTTTCCCTGGAATCTATTATACGAACCGCTATTATGTCATGCCTTCTGCTGGCTATGCTTATAGAGTTTTCGTAATCTTCGGCCAGGAAATCAGATATTATAAAACACACTGCCCTATTATGCATAATCTTGTTTAAATAAGCAATAGATGAACTGATATCAGTACCTGTATTTTTTGGATAATAAAGCAGGGCCTCTCTTATTAATCTCAAAACATGATTTGTGCCTTTTCTCGGCGGTATGGATTTTTCAACCCGGTCGGTGAATATTATAAGGCCCGCCTTATCTTTATTATATATGGCGGAAAACGCCAATACAGAGCATATCTCTGCTGCCACCTCGCTTTTTAACTGGGTTTTTGAGCCAAATCTGCAGGATAAAGAGGCATCCAGCAAAAGCATTACTGAAAGCTCTCTTTCTTCCTCAAATTTTTTGATCTGTAGTTTTCCTGTTCTGGCAGTTACATTCCAATCAATGCTTCTTACTTCATCCCCGGGTTGATATTCGCGCACAGAATCAAATTCCATGCCCCTGCCCTTGAATACGCTCTTATATTGCCCCGCAAGAGTTTCCTGAACTACTTTGGAGGTCATAATAGATATTCTTCTGATCTTTGCTGTTATCTCATCTGATAACTGCGTTAATACCTCTTTCTCTGCCATTTTACGGTACCTTTACCTCTTCCAAAAGCCTTGCCACTATTTCATCCTGAGTTTTGCCCTGGGCTTCTGCCTCATAACTTAAAAGAATACGGTGCCTTAGTATATCCGGTGCTATATCTTTTATATCCTGCGGGGTTACATATCCTCTGCCATTTATAAAAGCATACGCCTTAGCCGCTAAGGTAAGGCCTATACTAGCCCTTGGGGATGCGCCATAGCGCAAAAGAGAGACTATATCCTTCAGATTGTAATCTAGAGGCTTCCTGGTAGCATATACTATATCAACTATATAGCGCTGTAACTTTTCATCTAAATAAACCTCGTTAACAACAGCCCTTGCCTTTATAATTTCAGCAGGCTGTACAACAGGATTAACTGTTATCTTTTTATTTGTCTCAGCCATACGCTGTAAGATCTTTAGCTCTTCTTCCTTTTCCGGATATGTGATATTTACCTTAAGCATAAAACGGTCTACCTGGGCCTCAGGAAGATTGTAAGTTCCTTCCTGCTCGATAGGGTTCTGAGTAGCCAAAACCAGAAAAGGTTCCTCAAGTTTAAAACTTTCCTCACCTATAGTAACTTGCCTTTCCTGCATTGCTTCTAAAAGAGCGCTCTGGACTTTAGCTGGGGCCCTGTTTATCTCATCCGCAAGAATAATATTCGCGAATATAGGGCCTTTTTTTACAACAAAGACGCTGTCCTTGGGATTATACATAAGCGTACCTACAATATCAGACGGCAATAGATCCGGGGTAAACTGAAGCCTATGAAATTTGGCATTTATAAGCTTTGCCAAAGTGCTGATACTTAAAGTCTTTGCCAGGCCCGGTACAGATTCTACAAGTACATGGCCGTTTGCCATAATACCTATCAACAGGCGCTCTAAGAGATATCTTTGCCCGACTATCACCTCTTCTATGCCCGCAAATAACTTTTTTACAAAACCACTCTCTTGGGCTACTTTTTTATTAATTTCCTCCATATTCGTATTCATTGTTTCTCCTTTCTGCTATTAAGTTAAAAACCTAAATTGGGCTGAACTGTAAAATTTGGATCGCCAAATTTTTTCCTGTTATACCTGTAGCTGCCAAGTGCTGCTATCATAGCGGCATTGTCTAATGACATGCCCTCAGGCGGTAAAAACAATTTTACATTTAACTCGCCGCAGAGCGCCTCTAATCTTCGCCTTAACTCATAATTCGCGCTTACCCCGCCTCCTACTAAAAGGCTCTTAGAATTATTTTTCTGACAACACATTCTTGTCTTAACAATAAGCATATCGAAAACAGCATCCTGGAACTCTCTGCATATATCTGAGACAGGGGGTTTCAGCCCTTTATTCTTCATTCCCTGAACAAGATATAATACAGCTGTTTTAATTCCGCTAAAACTAAAATCCATGGTATTTCCTTCAAGGTATGAACGGGTAAAATTTATCTTTTTAGCCGTGCCGCTTTTTGCGCGCTTTTCTACGATTGGGCCTCCTGGAAAACCTAAACCCAGTATCTTTGACACTTTATCAAATGCCTCTCCGCAGGCATCATCTCTTGTCTGACCCATAAATTGCAGGTTATCAATATCTTTCATATGCACAAGGCTTGTATGTCCGCCTGATACTATAAGCCCTGTTGCTGGAAATTCCGCCGGATACCCATCCCCTAATAAAGCCGCATAAAGATGGCCATGAAGATGGTTCAAAGGTATTACAGGGATATTAAGGCTGTAACCTATTGCCTTGGCCATTGATATACCAACAAGCAACGCACCCACAAGCCCAGGGCCTTGTGTCACGCTAACAGCTTTAATATCTCCTATTGTCATCTTTGCCGATTTTAAGGCTTTGTCTAATACGATATTTATATTTTCTGTATGGTGACGGCACGCTATCTCAGGGACTATGCCGCCATATTTTTTATGAAGGCGCAGGCTGGATACAACTATATTGGATAATATGGTCTTCTCTCCGGATGCTATGGCAACAGAGGTCTCATCACATGAAGTTTCTATACCGAGTATTGGAATAAGTTTATCTTTAGACATTATTTATAATATTCGACTTTAAGCCGTTCATGCCTTTGCCGGAGTCCCGAACCAAATCTGCTCTGAATAGCTTATGCATCTAGATTTGGTTCGGGACGAAGGTAAAGACATAAACGACATACGATTTAATTATTTTCTAAGCAGCAAGAAGAGTCGTGTACCTTTCTCTGTCATTAAGCAGGTTTATGGCCTCATTGACTTGAGTATCGTTGATAATCTTTTGTTCATAACCCGCGTCTTCTTCCATATCCTCTTCTGAACCATCATCCTGTTCAACTGCGCCTGCCGGCACTAATATATCCGGGATTATTCCTTTTTCATGTATAATAGCGCCTGATGGCGTATAATAATAACTCGTTGTAAGCCTTAAGGCAG
>CAZBNF010000066.1:0-6381 GCA_964493115.1 uncultured Planctomycetia bacterium
CGGAATATTTTTACAAGTAATCTTTATACCCTTTAGACTAAAGGTATTTCTAAATATATATGCTGGAGCATCCAACGGGCCATTTGGAAGCATTCCGTTTTTAG
Organism: uncultured Planctomycetia bacterium; assembly: GCA_964493115.1. Lineage (GTDB taxonomy): Bacteria > Omnitrophota > Gorgyraeia > JABMRG01 > JABMRG01 > CAZBNF01. The sequence goes on from CAZBNF010000066.1 coordinate 105, forward strand.
TTAACTCAATTTCTCCAACTACAATATAAGGATTATCTTCCTCAACTTTATAAGGTGGTGCAACATATACAATGGAATTTTTAATATCATCTATTGATAGATCTGGCCTTATCTTATGTATCCTGGCTATCTCTTCATCAGTCAGCGCCTCAAACTGCATCTCTACGCTAAACTCACTTGCTATAGTCGGTGTAGCTGGTATATCTGAAAGCCTTATCGCAGCCTGCTCTGTCCGCATTATTATAAAATCAGGTATATCCTGCGAACCTATCACATCGACTCCGCGCAGGTGCCCTATTATGCTTAATGGTTTCTTTGCTGATTTTAACAGGCTGATAACATCTTCTGGACTCCTTCTGGCATATGAGGCAGGCTTTTTCTGCAGTAAGCCATCTCTTTGCGATATGGCATAGCTGGGATCAAATAGCACTCCTTCAGATTTACCAGCTGAAGAAGACTTTGCATTAACCTCTTTCAGGAAAACCTTGCCTTGGGCATCTATGCCTTTTGTAAATACACGCGTGCCTTCTTCTATATAACGGTTAAATATAGGTGTCAGATCCTTAAATCTGCCATGTCCGCGTCCGCTTTCTTCTATTTCAAAATCTGTAAGTACATGATTTTTCCCTTCTTCAATGTCAATGTCATATGACCATATGCCATCTGTTATAACGCTGCCGTTAAAACTTTGAATAGTAGTTGCTTCTCTTGCCAAACTACCAACAATATCTTGGCATATAACAGCAATCTCTGTAATATTCTCGCTTTCTGAAAGCGGTGTTTGGCCTGTCTCGTATGGATTATACACAAGCACCATGCGCTGAGGATTTTTTGCATATTCCTGTATCAATTCATGTATGAGCACAACCTGCTCTGACAAGCGCCTGACCTTCTTTAATTCTTCTATATCCCTTGCCCTTGCATGTTTATGCGCTCTTAATATAGCATCTATCTTTTCTACCGGGATATCAGGCCTTATTGATGATATAGCTTTCTCTATGGCCCTTATAAGCTCATCTGTTCTGGTGCCTTTTGCATATACAGTCGGGTTCTCAGGCATAGGAACAATCTTTATCTTTATTCCCCTTGTGCGTTTTGCTACAAATTCTGCTATCTGCGGGTCGTCACATGCTATTTTTACAGCCTCCGCACCCTCATAGCGTATAAGTGACGATAGATAACTTACTAAAGAGGCCTGCCATGCCTTTGCTGGGGCATTTGGTATTTTAATTAATCTGTTGTTTATGCAAAATCTTATTGTAACAGGATAGCTTGCTGCCTCTTCTGTTTCAAGATATCTGCTCCAAGCACGTTCGTTTTTAAGTATAGACTCTTCATCATTAGGCTTGTCAATAAAGTTGATTACTGATTTATAAAGTCTATGCTCTGCTTTTGAAAAAAGAGTTTCTATCCCGAGTGCATCTCTTATAAGCGCCATAACATCCTGCTCAGAGTTGACCGCATTTCTTAATGCCAGAAGAAAACTCGGATGCGCTTCATCAGGTACGCTCTTTCCCTCTGTGTCAAATGGATGGCTAAAAAAATCAAATATCATTGCGTTTAGTTCTTTATTGATTCGGTTACGGTAACCTTCTATCTCTTCTGATGGAACTGGCTTGTCCGCCTCTATCCAATTATAATCTCTGTTATTATTCCCAGTGCCTGATGCTCTGTAGGTGGCAGACCCCTTAACGCCAGATGGCATGCTAAGATTAAAGCGTATGCCTTCTTCAGGAAAACCTAAATATATGCTGCTATCGCATTTCGTATCGCGATATATAGTGACACCTTCTAAATCATACTTTCCAAACATCTTGACCTTCTGTCCATGATCGAGCATCCTCTGTGAGACCATTGCTAATATCTTTTCAATCGCACTTACACTGGCTGATTTTTGCTCATTACCCTGGAAACCTGGGTAGAGTAAAAACTGATTATCCGTAGCTACCCAGCCGATCTCTCTTATCATATCAATATACATCTGGTACGGAGATTTATTTAGAAGGCCTTTTCCGTAAGATACTAACTCAAGAAACTGATATACGCCTAAACTGCCGTCTTTGTCCGCGATGTGGGCGTCTTCAATTTTATCTTTTTCTGGATTATATCTTCCGAGCTCACCATATCCATTGCTCTCTTCGATGCCCATCAATATGTCCATATGCGCTATGATATTAAGATCCTCATTCAATTGGTTAAGCTTGCTGGGATTAGGTTCGGCAATAAAGTCTTCTGCTAATGATATAGCTTCATCCACTATCCCTATGCCTGCTGTTTCATAAGGAACACGCTGTTTTACAACGCTATAAGCATCTTTCAGGTCTTTTAACATCATAGCAAGGCGTTTTCCGCCCTCTTGTGTCAAAGCCATTTTAAGCATCATTGCCTGCTTAGCCAAGGCAAACAGGTCTCTTGATTTTTTACCCAGGTCTGTAAACCCAACATATGTATCAACCACATATATATTGTAGTCTTTGTCTTTGCCGCTGTAATAGCTTGCTATTCTTTCAATCATCGAGGTCGTTACATGCGATTTCTCTATAATATACAATCTATCTTTTTTTAACATGCCTGTCTCTTCCATCACCTTAAGCTTATAATATGCTATAAATGACCAGGCGTCATTTGCACTAAGAAGCAATTTATCATGCAGATTCTTTAATGCTGGGGCTACCTTCTGTTTTATCTGCTTTGCATTCCTGCTATATTTTTTATCTATCTCTTTTTCCACCCATTCCTTAAAAGCATCCTTTATGTTTCCTTTTGAGTTAGCTGGAAGTCCGAGCATTATACCGCCTCTGTCAATATCAGGGTCGGTTGCTGCGCCAATCTCTATGGAATTTAATATATCAACAGCTGCTGATATATCTTGAAAGCCTTTGCCTGAGTTCTGTTCAAGATAATTCCAGAGGTTGCTCATCCAGCCTTCGGGAACGCCTGGGTCAGGCATAAGATGCCCCGGAAATCTGCCATCCATCTTCTCTGTCTGTTCTTTTACTATATCAACGCTCTTATATCCTGCCTGGTTGAGAAATCCGGGATAATCTGCCGCAGGCACAGCGCCAGCTCCAAAGAACGCTGTATAGAGTACCTTTAAAGCATTCCTGGCATCAGATATCTGCATCTGCTTGCTTCCTGGTATATGTGCCAATACCGAGCGCTTTTTTAAATAGTCATAATATAGATCATAGAAATTGATAAGCCTTCCGCCACAGTAGTTAAAACTTTCTATTGGCTTATCTCTTCCAAGCCAATATAGTTTATCTTTATGTTCTTTAAAAATTTCTTCAAAATCACCTATTGACTTATCTGCAAGGGCTAAAGGCATATCGTTATTTTTTATCTTTGCCATGGTATCCTTTAGCATTGTCTTCATGCTGCTGTCTACCTGTGAGCGTAAGTCTCCCCGGAATACTTTAAAACCATTAAACCATGGTTCACTGTGGCTGGCGGATATAAGAACGCCGAGTAGAGAGCCTCGAATTGCGCTTAATCTGTGGCCGCGTGCAAGCTCTCCAAAAAACTCTGCTCCATTAGATACAATTACTCCGCCGGGAACACCTGATGGATTATCGAAAATATTAACCTTAAAGTCGTTTTCAAAAAATACCGCTGCAAGCAAATATGCAAAATATCTTCCATTTAATCTGCTATCATATGCTATCGTCACGGTCTTATGCTTTAGGTTTTCAATAAACTCATCACCAAATTTATTTGGCCACCTTTTCGCTTCTTCTGCTGTGACTTCATCAGGCCATTGGCCTGTTTCTACCTTGTACTCTATGAAAGAAGTAAGTTTAATTATAGTCATCGCCTGCTTTAAAAGGCTTACACTGTTTATAAGATAAGGGCCTGTCAAGATAGGTACCCGCGGATCATTTTCGCTTTTTGCAAACTCCTCAAGCTCCAGATCTCTTATTACGCTTGATGAGCTCTGCACAGCTTCGTTTCTTATGCCAGCTGTGCCAAACTCCTTCCAGCCTTTTAATTCCTGTGGCGTGCCTTTCTTCGAGTTAGAGCCATAATTATAAATTATGTCTTCACTTCTTCCTTCAAGCATTCCTTTAATAAGACCCTGCCTTATGTATCCCGGCGTGTGGTTCTCTGGGGAAAGCCAGGCTTGCATATTCTCTTTTGCAGTATGCAGGTTGCTTGTACCGCTCTCTCTGCTTGTGATGCCTGATTCTATGGCATATTCAATATAACGATTGAGGTCTTGGAAGAACTGCACACGAAGAATATCCAGCATCTCCTGATATCTTAATAAATTTGCCGATATCTTCATTGCAAGATGATGCCTCTGTTCTACTATACCTCGATAGTATTTCTCATTTTCAGGTAATATCTTCATGTAGTTAAGCTCAAGATTTATATGCCTTAGATTTTCCAAGATCTGCCTGTACTTGTTAAAACTGTGCCTATCTTCTGCCATTTTAATGGTGCGTGCAAGGACCGCCCTTATTTTCTTAAGAGCTTTTTGCTGTTCCGATATAGCAATTTGCTGATTATATTCATCTATAGTCTTCGCATTGTTTAATGCCTTTTGAGCATCTGCAATAGGCGCTATCTTACGTACAAGAGCTTCTATTTGGCCTTGAGATATATCAGTCGCATCTAGACTGTTTATAACAAGATGAACAAAACTATGCATCATAAGTCCTGCTATAAGCTCATCTCCATAGAGCTGTGTTTTTAGATATTTATAATCATTAAAATCGATGAGCGTAAGAATGCGTTTTCTCCCGTAATGCTCTATAATATCATCCGTTATTTTGCTTTCTCTGCAGTTTTTCCTCCAGTTTGGTATCAGCCTTATTGTCCAGCTTTCAAACATATTTTGTAATAATCGATTGTTTACACCTAACCTTACAAGATCCTGGTCTTCAGCCAAATCAGCAACTCTCTTAACAAGTAACGGCATTATATGCACCTTAAAAAAATTATCCTCGATAGTAAGGGTATCGTAATCCAGGGTAAAATCTAAACGAGATTCTCTTTCTGCAATATTTACTTTTGCGCTGCCCTGCTTTACATCTCTTGCCCTGCCTGCCAATATCTCTATTCTCGCTATCTTATTTATTCCGCCAGATCCAACTTCTCCTCTGTGTTCTGCTTCACTTATCGTGTCACCATTTATCCTGGCTGCCAATGCCTGTTCTTTATCAGCACCTCGCAGGCTTTCATAGAGGGTATCGCTCTCTTTATACATCAGGTTCCTAAGAGCAAGAATAAACTTGTGGACCGCCCTATGGTCTTGGCCTATTCTTAAGGCCTCATTTATTTCAACATTCTCTCCTCCTACTCCAAGACAGTTTTCTGCCGGCAGTACGTTTAGGACAACGCCGTCGCTTGCTTGGCGGTCTTTGAATTGATCTCCAGAAAAGAACAACAGGTTCTTATCGCTTCTTTTAAGTCGTATTATGTCACTTACAGCCAATGCTTTATTTGCGCCTATTTTTGACATATCAATCGTACTTGTCCCGCCTGGACGTATATCATAGAGATCTGCCCTCTGGCCAAGTACGCTTCTTATGGCTTCTATCATTGTATCCCTGAATACAGGATAAGCTTTGTCCTCAAAAGCTGCTACGCGCAATGCTATCATTACCTCATCTCTAAACTCTATCCATGGTGCAGCTTCATCAGTATCACTGGGTGGGAATTTTCTATTGTAGACCCTGATGGGCGGCTTTTTACCTTCCAGATACGATACATCGGCATTTTTGAATTTATTTTTTATGCCTTCTCTCTGAAATTTTATAAATGCTTCGCGAAGCGTTTCATATTTAAGGTCATCTATGCCAAGCTTTGCCATGATTTTAGCCTGTTCTGCTTCTGAAAGATTAGAAAGCCTTTTGGAAGTGGCCCTTACTATCTTCTCCTCCCAATTCAAGAGCAGGTCTTGCAACGTGGCTCTTATAACATCTAAATCAGATTTGTCTATTTTGTTTTTATCTGTATAATTATGGCGTATCCTCGCATGCAACCTGCCTTTTGAGATATAAAACGCCATTTTTGAGGCGCCGCTTGCAGTATACATTGTAAAGTTTTTAATAGCATCTAAGCGGCCTTTCTTTCTTAGTATATCTACTATAGGCCTGACAACTCTCGGGCTTTGCTCGTAATATGATGTCTGCGTAGCTATGATTATCTTATGGCCTGCCATAAGAAGATCGCATATGGCACCTAAAACAGATGGATAATCGTACAGAGTCTCTGGCCTTCCATCCACGCTTGTAAGAAGCGTGTCGTCAATATCAAAGATAAATCCGCCATG
>CAZBNF010000067.1:0-4240 GCA_964493115.1 uncultured Planctomycetia bacterium
TTAGCCATGAGCGGCGGCGTGGATTCATCGGTTGCTGCGTATCTGCTTAAGAAAAAAGGTTTCAATGTTATAGGTGTAACCTTTAAACTATGGCAGGGCTCTGAATGCAAAGATGAAAAACAGAAAAGCTGCTGTTCTTCGGATTCTATCAAAGATGCCAAAGAAGCATGCGCAAAACTCGATATCCCCCATTATGTTATAGATTATGCAAAGCAGTTTAAAGCAGAGGTTATAGACAATTTTTTAGATAATTACAGGAAAGGCCTTACCCCTAACCCCTGTATTATATGTAATGAAAGGATAAAATTTCCGATTCTGCTTCAACAGGCAAAAGCACTCGGAGCGGATTATGTAGCCACAGGCCATTATGCAAGATGCTGTTACAGCATAAAAAGCCGGACATTTATGATAAAAGAGGCAATTGATAAAAATAAGGACCAGTCTTATGTTTTATTCTCCCTAACCCAAGCTGTGCTTTCACGCCTTAAGCTTCCGGTAGGCGATTATAAAAAAGATAAAATTCGGTCTATTGCCAAAAAACTTAAGCTGGACTCATATAAAAGAGAGGAATCGCAGGAGATATGCTTTGTAAAGGATGATGACCTTAAGAGATTCTTGCAGGAAAACCTTGGTAATGGTATAAAAAAAGGAGCTGTTAAGGATGCAAAAGGTAAACGTCTATCTGATCACAACGGAACATGTTTCTTTACCATAGGACAACGCAGAGGGCTAAGAATACCTTACGGAAGCCCTATATATGTAACAGATATTGATACTAAAACAGGAGATATCACAATAGGAAGCTACGCCGATACTTTAAGGCAGTGCCTATATGTTAAAGATATTAACTGGACCATGCCTTTAGGCAAAAAAGGGGTTTTACAGAATATATATGTTAAGATAAGATATAAACATAAAAAGTCCAAAGCGGATTTAAAGATCGATAAACACAATACTGCGTCGATAATGTTTAAAAAACCTCAGAATGCCCTTACTCCGGGTCAGGCAGCAGTTTTTTATAAAAATAATACTGTTATTGGAGGCGGCTGGATAGTCTAAAAAAGGGGACAGGCTACTTTTTCTAAAGGAAAAAGTAGCCTGTCCCCTTTTTTTTATTGACTTTCCCAGCAAAGTAGTGTATATTTAAGCAAACAAATATTTCAATATTTGAAATATTATGATTTTTAAATAAAAGGCCAAAGAGATGACAGAAAAGAGGATCTATTTTTATGAGGAGGAGATATCAAAGGTAGCCTCATCCATGCACAGGGAGCTTGTTAATAAGATAAGTTCTGTTATCCCGGATGGGGGCATTAATATCTCGCACATTATAATACTGGAATTTTTGAAAGAGAAGAAAAGCTCTAACATGTCAGAGCTATCAAAGACCCTTAAACTGACCATGGGTGCAGCCACTGCTATTATAGATAAGATGGTAGAGTTGCAACTTACAAAGAGGCACCATTCTAAAACAGACAGAAGAGTAGTTGAAGTCGAGCTTACAGATAAGGGTAAGGCAGCGGCAGAAAAATTTATTAAACATCGTCTGGTAGTTATAAAAGAGGTTTTCTCTGTGTTGACAGAGTCGGATAAGAAGATTTATCTGAAGCTTCTTACAAAAATATATGATGGATTAAAATATAAAAAATGAAAAAACAATTTATAGGAACATATATATTAACTATAGTTATAATCATGCAATGTGGTTCTATTGTATTTTCTTCTCAAGCGCAGGAGAAAATAGACTTAAATATTGCACAGGTTACAGATCTTGCAATGGAGAACAATTTTGACATACAGATATATAAGCTGGATCAAAGCATAAGCGAAAAAGAGCTGCTTAAAGCCCAATCTGTCTATGATACGTCGCTTAATGCAGCATATGGATATGATGAGAACAGGCTTGCCGCCGCCTCTGTATTTTCAGGCAACAGCACAACAAATATTTCACAGGAAGCCTCTTTGAGCAAAAGACTGCCAACAGGAACGATTTTATCGGCAGGGGTAGAGCATTCACGCCAGTCAACAGACTCGGTATATAGCAGCATAAACCCATATCACGAATCAGGGGTCTTGTTATCTGTGACACAGCCTTTGGCAAGGAACTTTTTAGGAATAATAGACAGGAATACAGTTAAGATCACAGGCCTTGATGTTGAAAACACAGGTTATACGTCACTAGATAAGATTGAAAAAGAACTCGCAGATTCCCAAAAAGCTTATTGGGGGCTGTTGTTGGCGTATAAGGACTTAAAGCTCACAGAAGACCTGCTTGTAAACACAAAGTCTCTTTATGCGGCAAACAAGAATAAGTTTGACATAGGTATTGTAGAAGCGCCGGAGTTTTATGCCGTTGAAGCAGATATGAACCAAAAAGAGAATAATGTATTGCTTGCCAATGATTATCTTAATTCAGCATTGAATAATCTGAGACTCAAGCTGAATCTTGCTAGGGACGTTGTAGTCACGCCTGCAGATGATTTTGATTGCCCTAAGATAGAGGCCCAATTTAATGATGTTGTAATAACTGCTTTGAATAACAGGCGGGATTATAAAACCGCAAAAAATAATGTGAAAAAGATGGATCTTTATGTAGAGATGAAGAAAAGTTCTTTATGGCCGCAGATAGACCTGAAAGGTTCATTTAAAAAAAATGGGCTTGATCAGAAGTTTGAGGATTCGATAAAAGAGATCACCTCAAGAGATCAACCAGAATATACAGTTGAGGTGGTATTCAGTTTTCCTTTAGAAAACAGCCAGGCGAGGGCAGAATATTCGCAGAAGGAGCTTGAAAAAGCGAGGGCCCTGGTTGAATTGAAAAAGATAGAGTGCCTTATCTTTGTCCAGGTAAACGATGCGTTTTTCCATGCAAACAGGATGTATGATTCAGTAAAGCTCTTACGGCTTGCTGCTGATTTTGAGCATAAAAAATACCTTGGCGAAGAAGACCGTTTCAACAAAGGCCGTTCTGATACAGACAGGCTCTTGCGTTATCAGAATGATTATCTTGGCGCAGAGGTTCGATATCTAAGGTCGATGTATAGTTATAAAGAGGCTGTCATAGATCTTAATGTTGCCATGAATAACCTGCTGAAGACATCAGAGGAGAGTCTATGAGCCTGCCACGTTTCAGCGTAAACCAGTCTCTGTTTGTTAATCTTGTTTCTGCCATTATCATCATCATAGGTATAATTGTGCTCCTTGGCATAAACAGAGAGGTCTTTCCAAATGTCAGCTTTGATATTGTTACAATAAGCACATTCTATCCAGGGGCGACACCCGTTGATGTAGAAAAACTTATTACAGTCCCCATAGAAAAAGAGCTTAAAGAAGTGGATGGCATTGATGAGATAAAATCCTCCTCCACATTAGGGGCATCATATATTACTGTGGAGCTTGATCCTGATGAGAAAGACAAGAAGAAGGTGGTAAATGATATAAAGGATGCGGTTGACAGGGTAAGTGATCTGCCAAAGGATATCTATGAAGACCCTGTAACGACTGAGATATCCAGCAAGCAATATGCCATAGTCGAGGTGTCTCTATCAGGAGATATGGGTGAGGCAAAACTGCGTTATTATGCAGATATATTTGAGGACCTTATTGAGGATATTGACGGTGTTGCCAAGGTCTCAAAATCTGGTTATCGTGACCGGGAAGTGCAGATATATCTTGATCCTGAAAAGATGCGTGAATTCTATGTATCTTTTGATGAGATAGAAGAGGCCCTTGCTACGCGGAATATAAGTGTCCCTGCTGGTGAATTCAATTCAGAGACAACAGAATATAGCGTAAGGACGACAGGTGAATTTACTGATGTAGAAGAGATTAAGAATATTATAATAAGAGCAAATGACGCAGGCCATTGGCTCAGGATAAATGATGTAGCTACTGTAAAGGACTCATTTAAAAAAGAGGAGATAATATATAAGACATTCGGTACTCGTTCAATAAATCTGCTTGTGTCAAAGAAAGAGTCCGGAGATGCTTTAAGTATAGTTGACAATGTTAAAAAAGAATGCAATAAATTTCTAAAGAACCTCCCTGATAAGTTAGAGATATCCTATGTAAATGATTACTCATATTTTGCCAGAAGACGCCTTAATGTATTACGAAACAATGGCTGGGCAAGCCTATTGATAGTTATAGGCATAATGATGCTGTTTCTTCAGGCCCGTGTTGCGCTGGTAACAATACTTGGAATACCAATTGCATTTTTTGTAACATTTTTTGTCATGAG
>CAZBNF010000067.1:4340-6352 GCA_964493115.1 uncultured Planctomycetia bacterium
CCATAAAAGGAACAGAGGAGGTCATGGGAGCTGTCACCTCAGCTGTATTGACTACCATAGCTGCATTTGCACCGCTTCTTTTCATGACCGGCATGATTGGTAAATTTATAAGAGATATACCAACAGTTTTGATTATAGCACTGCTGGCATCATTGGGCGAAGCTCTTATTATTCTTCCAAGCCACCTGGCAGATTTTGTAAAGATAAAATTAGGCGCAGATGAAAAACCCGCAGGCTTAAGAAAAGAAATGGCATGGTTTAAAAAACTCGTAGGCCTTTATACAAGGGTTGTTAAGGCTGCGATAGGCAAAAAGTGGTATGTATTCTCTGGCACTTTTGTCGCTGCTGTTATATCAATAGCTATAATAGTGCTCTCTTTTACAGGAAAAGGGCCTTTGAAATTTATACTGTTTCCAAGCGCCGGCATAAACTACTTCTTTATAAGGGCAGAGGCTCCTATAGGTACACCCCTACAGAAGACAAATGATCTGATTGAGCCTGTGGAAGAAGTAATATCCCAGATATCAAGGGATGATATGGATGCATATGTAACATCTGTAGGAAATATAGCAGAAGACCGCCATGACCCGTTTGCCGGAAAGGCAAGCAACCTTGTTCAGATTGCTGTATACCTAAAGCCAGAGCAGGACAGAAAGAGATCTGTAGATGATATTATAGCTGTGGTAAGAGAAAAGATAAAAGATGTCAAGGGGTTTACTGATCTTAGGATTGATAAACCAGAAGCAGGCCCCCCTGTTGGTAAACCTGTCGAGGTAAAGCTTAGAGGTGAGGACTTTAATGCTTTGGATAATATGGCTTTTGAATATATGGATTATCTTAAGACAGTGGATGGCGCGGATGATATAACTTGGGATCATAAACCAGGCAAAGAAGAAATAAGGATAAGAGTTGATCATGACAAAGCAAGAATAGCGGGCCTTTCTATTGCACAGATAGCTAAGACTGTAAGGGGTGTCTTTGAGGGGACCATTGCTACGAAGATAAAACCTGTTAAGGCAGAAGAAGAGACAGATGTCACTATCATGTTCCCAAGAGATATTACAAGTGATGAAGATGTGTTCGATAATATACTTATACAGAACAGATATGGTAATCTTATACCGCTTAATAAAATAGCAGCAATAGAGAAGGTTCCCGGCACAAGTACTATACATCATCTTGATGGGAAGCGCGTTGTCACTGCATCTGCAAATGTTGATACAGACAAGATAACATCCATAAAGATAAATAATATGCTTAAAGAGAAGTTTAGGTCTGCTAAGGATAAACACCTTGGTTATTCAGTAAAGTATGGCGGAGAGCAGGAAGAGTCTATGAAATCTATGGTAAGCCTTCTTAAGGCTTTCTTTTACGCCTTTTTGATAGTCTATCTTATACTTGCCTCTTTCTTCAGGTCGCTTATCCAGCCGCTCATTGTCACGCTTGCAATACCTTTCGGCATAATAGGTGTTGTTATAGCCTTGTTAGCTCATAATATGCCGATATCTTTTTTAGCAATACTTGGAATAGTAGGTTTAAACGGTATTGTTGTAAATGATTCAATAGTATTGGTGGATTTTATAAATAAACTTCGCAGGGAAGGCATGGAAAGAAGAGATTCAATCATAAAGGCAGGGCAGATGAGATTAAGGCCTGTTATATTGACTACGGTTACAACTGCAGGTGGATTATCAACAGTTGCCTATGGCATAGGTGGCAAAGATCCATTCCTTGTTCCCATGGCACTTTGTATATGCTGGGGCATCATTTTTGCTACACTTCTTACGCTTATTGTTATACCATGTGTTTACTCTATAATTGATGATATTGCTATTAAGCTTACTCATCACTCGAGCATGATAAGATGCAGGCAAAACGGTAATTGCACAGAAGAACAGGACGTGTAAATTAGCTTGTTTTATTCGTGCTTTTCTGTTATAATTTCATCACTAAAATTATGCCTGCCGGCAGGCAGGGCGGCGTACCCCTTCGGGGCACAAGGGTGTATGCGT
>CAZBNF010000068.1:0-3910 GCA_964493115.1 uncultured Planctomycetia bacterium
CTATTGACACAGCCGTATATACTTGTTATAATTATTAGACTTAAAAACTCCTATAACTCAAGCTTGGATACCGGATTATGTACAGCAAAAAACTCACAAGGTTTTACAAGATAATTTCGCGTATGCCGAAAGCCAGGGTATTGGTTGTAGGTGATATTATGCTGGATAGGTTTATATGGGGTACGGTATCGCGCATATCCCCTGAAGCGCCTGTACCTGTAGTATGGGCAAAATCAGAGTCTTTTATGCCTGGAGGGGCATCTAATGTCGCCAATAACATATGCGCCCTGGGTGCGGACGCCTATATCTGCGGCGTAATTGGCGATGACGAGGCAGGCAGGATACTTGTCTCTGAGCTTTCAAAAAATGGTATAAAAGCTGACGGGATAGTGCTTGATAAAAACAGGCCCACTATACATAAAACAAGGATTATCGCGCATCAACAGCAGGTTGTGCGCATAGACAAAGAGTCTGATAGCGTATTTGATAAATGCATAATAGACAGCATGATATCTTACGCGAAATCCCGGATAAATGATATAGACGCTATTATAATAGAAGATTACGGCAAGGGCATTGTAGTACCCCGCCTTATAAAGGAGCTTGTGCTGCTGGCAAGGCGTCATAAAAAAATAGTTACCGTTGATCCGAAGGAAGAGCATTTCAGGTTATATACCGGCGTGACATCCATAACCCCTAATCGCGAAGAAGCGGAAGAGGCATCAGGTATAAAAATAAAAGACAGCCAGTCATTGCGGAAAGCAGGGAGCAGGCTTCTCGGAATGCTGAAATCAGATTCCGTGTTAATCACGCTTGGAGAGGATGGAATGGCCCTATTCCAAAAGCACAAGTCCTGCGTATCCATACCAACCGTCGCGCAGGAAGTTTATGATGTATCCGGCGCAGGCGATACTGTTATAGGCGTGTTTACACTGGCATTGGCTTGCGGGGCAAACATGAATGAAGCTGCTTATATAGCTAATGCAGCCGCAGGCGTGGTTGTCGGCAAGCTTGGGATAGGTGTATGCAATGCGGGCGAGCTAAAAACTTATATTCGAAAGATCAAATAGGCGTATATTATAAAGGAGCAAAACATGACAAGCGTAGGTATAATACCTGCCAGGTATGGAGCAAGCCGGTTTGAAGGAAAGGTTGTCGCCAAGATAGGCAATAAGACCATGATTCAGCATGTCTGGGAAAGGGCTAAAAAAGCACATTCTTTAGACGATCTCATAGTAGCAGCTGATGACGACAGGATAATTAAAGCGGTGGAGCTATTCGGAGGAAAAGTGGTTTTTACCTCCAAGTCGCACCCTTCGGGTACAGACAGGCTAAGAGAAATAGCAAATCCCTTAGATGTTGATATAGTAGTTAATATACAGGCAGATGAGCCCCTTCTTCATCATTCCATGATAGACAATTTAGTTGATATCATGCGTCAGGATAAGGGTATAGTTATGGCCAGCCTGATGAAGAAAATAGACAACTTATCAGATCTTGAAAACCCTAATATTGTCAAAGTCGTAGTTGATAAAAATAATTTTGCCTTATATTTTTCAAGAAGCCCGATACCTTTCGCAAGGGATAGGCAGCAGCCCTATCTGGGCGATGAGGATTTAAAGCGTTCAGGCAATAAATTGAGATTCTATAAACATATTGGTTTATATGCCTATACAAAGGATTTTTTGTTTACCTTTGCTAATCTTCCGCAGTCATCGCTTGAGCAGTGCGAAAAGCTTGAACAGCTAAGGGCCCTTGAAAACGGTTATAAGATAATGATGGTGGAAACCAAGTATGATACAATAGGCGTGGACACTCCCCAAGACCTTGAAAAAGCGAAAATAATGCTTGGCCGGATAAAAGACTGAAGAGTGTTATGAAAAGACGAGTTGTAAAGGTAGGTAACATTAAGATAGGCCGCGGCAATGGTCTTGTGCTATTGGCAGGGCCTTGCGTTATTGAAAGCGAGAAAAAAGCGCTCTATCATGCTGAAGAGCTTTCCAGGATCGCGAAACGCCTTAAGATCCCGTTTATATATAAAAGCAGTTATGATAAGGCCAACAGGACATCCATCAATTCGTTCAGAGGGCCGGGACTTTTAAAAGGCATGGATATATTGAAGAAGATAAAAGACAGGTTAGGCCTTATTATATTAAGTGACGTTCATTGCAGGAAAGACATTGAAGAGGCATCCCATGTTCTGGACATAATACAGATACCGGCCTTTTTATGCAGGCAGACAGACCTTATACTTGCCGCGGCAGAGACAGGAAAGCCGATTAATGTTAAAAAAGGGCAGTTCATGGCGCCATGGGACATGAAGAATGTCTTGGAAAAAATAGAGCGTGTTGGTAATTATGATATCCTTCTTACAGAGAGGGGCACCAGCTTCGGATATAATAATCTGGTAAGCGATATGAGGTCTTTACCCATAATGCGCGGTATGGGATATCCTGTTATATATGACGCGACACACAGCGCCCAGCTGCCCGGCGGAAAAGGGCAATCTTCAGGAGGACAAAGGGAATTCGTGAGTTGTCTTGCCAGGGCCTCTGTTGCCGCTGGCGTTGATGGTATATTTATTGAAACCCATAGAGATCCAGATAGGGCTCTTTCAGACGGTTCTAATATGCTTAAGATGAAAGAGCTATACTCTTTAATTGTAAAATTAAAGGCAATAAGAGAGGCAGCCGGGGACGATGTTTGAGGAAAACTGGGCTTACAGGATAATTGTTATATTATCTTTATGCATCCTGCTCACATGGACTTATCTTACCAATGAAGATACCCTGCTTAATTATATAGGCGGCAGGTTTGTAATGGATACCAGGCTTATATGGCAGGTAGGGATATTCTCTCTATTAAGCATAGTGTTATTTTATCTTATGCAGTCAACCCTTGATTATAAGACGCAGAATGAGGTATTAAAAAAATATCTTCAACGCTTACAGCAGGAGCTTGATATAGAAAGAGAAGCGATAAAGCACCTTAAGTCAGAGTCCAACGAAGAACTGCTCAGGCTTGAATCTTTTATCATAACAATGTCCGATACAGCCAAGCAGATAAGCTCCGTTCTTCATACAGATGAACTTTTAAGGGTAATACTGCGAAAGACCATAGACCTTCTTGGCTCGCAAAAATGTGTTATATTTAAAGTGGATGAAAAGACGAAGAGATTGATATATGTAGATTCAGTAGGATACATGAAAGAAGAAATAGAAAGCTATAATCTTAAGGCAGTTGAAGGTTCGGGGCTTATAGGTTACGCGTCAGAACAGGGTGTGTTTGTGTCAAGGAAGACGCTGGCTCAGGATTATACAAAAAGCCATATAATTGATACGGATAAACTCCAAGCAGATTTTTGCCAGCCCATAGTATATAATTCAAAAACCCTGGCCTCTATATGTGTCAGCAACGCAAGCCCTGACCTGACACATGAACAGGTAATGCGCTTATTATCGACACTTGCGAATTTTGGCGGTATCGCCCTTACTAATACAGGGTTGGTGGACCGCATAAGAGAGCAGTCTGTAAGGGATAGCCTTACCTGGCTTTATAATCACCAGTATTTTCAGAATCATATGGACAATATATTGTCTGCCGCAAAACGCGAAAAAGAACCCCTTGGCTTTATTATAATGGATATAGATCATTTCAAAAAATTTAATGATAATTTCGGTCATCAGGCAGGAGATTTTGTATTGAAAAAGGTTGCAGGCGTGCTGACTTCAGAATTAAGAGGGGCTGATTTAGTGGCCCGCTACGGCGGAGAGGAATTCGTCGCGATATTACCAGGCAGGGATATGGAGGCGTCTTACAAAATAGCTGAAAGAATCAGAAAGTTATTTGAAAATACGCCATTTAAATATGATTCACATGATTTAAAGATCACAATAAGCGCGGGGGTATC
>CAZBNF010000068.1:4010-6296 GCA_964493115.1 uncultured Planctomycetia bacterium
TGCCGTCTATAGATACGGGCGCGACAAAAGAACTTCTTATAAGGTATGCTGATAACGCGTTATACAAGGCCAAAGGAGAAGGCCGCAACAGGGTTGTCGTGCATAAAGCCTAAAATAAAAATCAGGAGCAGACTGTGGAGATAATAGATCTTTTACACATGGCAAAAGACGCAAACGCGTCAGATTTAATACTTGTAGTGGGAACCCCGCCGGCTTTGAGGATAAACGGTAATGTCAAGAAGGCCGATCTTCCCGTTCTCACGCCAAAAGAAGCCCAACGGCTTATATTTTCTATAATCGATGAAAAGCAGCGTGAGCAGTATCAAAAGTATCATGATATTGATGTATCTTATGCCGTAAGCGGATTAGCCAGATACCGTGTTAACATACATCAACAGAGAGGAAGTATCGCCGCGGCAATAAGGGTTATTCCGCTTGATATACCATCTTTTGATGAACTTCTGCTTCCCAAAGAAATAATCGCCAAACTTTGCAATTTAAAAAGCGGGCTTGTGCTTGTGACAGGGCAATCAGGAAGCGGAAAGACCACAACTCTGGCATCTATGATAGACTTTATAAATTCACAGCGTCAATGCCACATTATTACAGTAGAGGACCCGATAGAGTTTATGCATGAACATAAAAAGGCTGTGATAGAGCAGAGAGAGATATCCGTTGATTCAGATTCATTTCAAAGCGCGTTGCATCATGTGCTCAGGCAAAATGCGGATATAGTATTAGTTGGCGAGATGCGAGACCTTGAGACCATATCCACAACCATAACAGCCGCTGAAACAGGCCAGCTTGTATTTGCCACGCTTCATACAATAGACGCTAGTGAAACAATAAACAGGATCATAGATGTTTTTCCATGGCGCCAGCAGCAGCAGATCAGGATTCAGCTTTCATCTACAATAAGCGGCGTAATATCACAGAGATTGGTTCAGAAGGCGCATGGAAATGGGATGATAGTAGCCTGTGAGATCATGCTTGGTATCCCGGCCGTGAAAAACCTTATACGAGAAGGAAATGCCCACCACCTGCAGAATGTAATTGAAACAAACGCAAAGTATGGGATGCAGTCCATGGATCAGGCATTAACAGATCTTTACAGAAAAAAGCTTATTGAAAAAGATGAGCTGCTTTTAAATGTAAAAGATAAAGAGCGCGACGCTATAAAGGCTATTATCTGATGAAGACGAAAAAACACGCCAGACTCAATAAAACAGACCCTGTTCTTATAGGAAGGGAAGTTCTAAGAATAGAGTCATCGGCTATCAGGGCGTTGATACCAAACATATCCCTTGCGTTTAAAAAGGCGGTTGAGCTTATCCTAAAAAGCCAGGGGAGGGTTATCATAACCGGTATGGGCAAACCCGGTATAATAGGCCAGAAGATATCAGCAACTCTTTCTTCTACAGGTACACCAAGCTTATTCCTGCACCCCGCTGAAGCTATACATGGGGATTTAGGGCGCGTAAAAGAGAATGATATTATTATAGCTCTTTCAAATAGCGGCGAGACGGATGAGGTAAAAAAATTACTGCCGATTATAAAAAAAATAGGCGCTAAGCTGATTTGTTTTACAGGTAATGTAAATTCAACATTAGCCGCGCACAGCGATATTGTTTTAAATGTGGCTGTTAAAAAAGAGGCATGTTCTTTAGGCCTTGCCCCGACGGCAAGTACTACAGCCATGCTGGCTATGGGTGACGCGTTAAGCGTAGCTTTGCTTAATGCAAAAGGGTTTAAGGCCGAGAATTTCGCGTTTTATCACCCCGGCGGAAGCCTAGGCAAAAAACTATGGCTTAAGGTTGAAGATGTTATGAGAACGGATAATGCTTATACAGTTGCCTCTGAAGATACGCCTCTAAGAAAAGTCCTCTATGCGATAACAAAGGCGCGCGCAGGCAGTGCTACTATAGTTGATAAAAGAGGAAAGCTGGTTGGTATATTTACTGATGGCGACTTACGCAGGAATCTTGAAAAAAATCCCTATATTATAGAGAAGCGAGTGAAAGATGTTATGACCAAAAATCCTGCTGTTATAAAAAAGGGAAGTATGGCTGTTGAAGCATTGAGCCTGCTTCGTAAGAAGAATATAGATGAAATACCTGTTGTTGATCGAAATTATAAACCCGTTGGCTTGGTTGATGTGCAGGACTTACTTAAGGCGGGCCTGGTTTAGCGTGAAGCCCCGAACCAAAGTTATAGGCATAAACTTTGCAAGCAAACTTTGGTTCGGGGTGTAAATATCTCCGATTGCGAGTGAAGCCCAGAACCAAA
>CAZBNF010000069.1:0-6072 GCA_964493115.1 uncultured Planctomycetia bacterium
GTTTTATGGCTTTATAGAAAGCCAAAGGTATTGTTCATATTGTTTTTGACAGCCCTTATATTTGCAGTTCTCTTTACTTATTTAGGCTTGCAATCCAGATAGTTTCTATTCCTCAAATCATATTCCAATATCATGATAGAAAAAATAAATAATACTATTAAAAACTATTCTATGGTCAGTAAAGGCGATAGGCTTCTACTTTGTATATCAGGCGGGCCGGACTCAGTAGCTATGCTTTATGCGTTTAATGCCATTGCAAAAGGGATGCAACTCAAACTTTTCATAGCACATATGAACCATTCTTTAAGAGCGGCCGAATCTGACAGGGATCAGGAGTATGTTGAAAGAATAGCAAGATCTTTGAATATACCAATTACGTGCTCAAAAGAAAACACTGCAGAATTGTCAAAGATAGATAAGCTTTCTATTGAGACTGCCGCAAGAAAGTTAAGGTACAATTTTTTCGTACATACCGCTAAAAAATTAGGAATTGATATAATCGCTACGGCTCATACAAAAGATGACCAGGCAGAGACAGTGCTTATGAGGGTAATAAGAGGTGCTGGACTTAGAGGATTGTGCGGTATACCTGTTAAAAATAATATAAACAGCATAAGGATTATCAGGCCGTTGATAGATGTGCCGCGCAAAGATGTTTTATCATATCTGGCATCTAAAAAAATTAAATCCAGAATTGATAAGTCTAATACGGAAGTTAAATTTTTTAGGAACAAGATAAGGCTAAGGCTTTTGCCGATTCTCGAAGATGAGTATAATCCTGATATAAAGAATGTACTTTCAAATCTTGCTGAGTTGATACAAAAGGATTATGAATATCTAGATTGTAATTACAAAAAAGTCTTTAAAAAACTGGCAAAGATAAGAAGAAACGGCACAATTATTTTTTTACTTAACGATATTAAAGGCAAGCATATTTCAATGAAAAGAGGATTGATAAGGCATGCTATAGGATCTCTTTGCGATAGTTTGGATAATATAGAGTACAGGCATTGGAAAGAAGTAGAATCTCTTATGGCCAGCAGGCCCCAAGGGGCGAAGGTAAACTTACCGAATAATGTGGTAATTGAAAAGACAGAAAGATTTTTAAAGTTTTCAATTTACAAGAGGCTAAGGCCTGAAAAGATACAGCAGCCTTTACATATTTTCAAAGTTCCAAGCACTGTATCTTTTGGCAGGCGTAGGCTCATAGCAACAAGGTCTAACTGTAAGCCTTATCTTTCAAAAAAATCCAAACATAATGAATATCTTGACATAAAGGATGCGGATTTTCCATTGACATTACGTACATATAAGAGTGGTGACAGGATAAAGCCTCTGGGCATGAATGGCTACAAAAAAATCTCAGACATATTTATTGATGATAAAGTACCGCTTAAAAGGCGTAAAAATATCCCGATCCTCGTATCTTCTAGAGGAGAGATACTATGCGTGTTTGGGATCAGGATATCAGATACCTGTAAAATAAAAGAGAACACAGAAAAAGTGGTTAAGCTGGAGTTGTTGACAAGATAGCCGCAATCTGTTATTATAACACTCAAAATTAGTCCAAAAAAAGGAATGAAATGGCAAACGGTAGTAACAGTAAAAACACTCGTAAGTCACCAAAGCAAAATAAGTTTCCAAAAATAAAACGCCCGTCCGGTAATCCCCCAGGACTTATTTTTTGGGTTATCACAATACTGCTTTTTCTCATGCTCTACAGGATCAGTTCTACATCTATGGAGGGAGTGGCTGGAATACCTAAGGCTTTGACATATAGCCAGCTATACAGGCTGTTGGAAGACAATCCTTCGACTCAGCAAATAAGCAGGATAGTTATAATTGAAGACAGGATAGAAGGCGCTCTTTCTGATGGCAATAAATTTAATGTTAATATACCTGCAAATGATTCAGATATAATAAAACTTATTAGAAACAATGTAGCTGATGTCACGGTAAGGCCTTCAAAGACGTTTCTTTCAAACCTGCTTTATGCCGTAGGACCCACGCTTTTGTTTTTTGGGCTTTTATGGTTTTTCTTCTATCGAGGTGGAGGCGCAGGAGGGGGCGCCGGCAAGATATGGTCTTTTGGAAAAAGCCGCGCCAAGCTTATATCAGGAGGAGATAAGGCAAGGGTTACATTTAAAGATGTAGCAGGAGTAGATGAGGCAAAAGAAGAGCTCCAGGAAGTTATTGAATTTCTGAAAGACCCTAAAAAATTTCAAAGATTAGGGGGAAAAATGCCCAAAGGCGTTCTCCTTATGGGGCCTCCCGGTTGCGGAAAAACATTACTTGCCAAAGCTGTATCAGGAGAAGCAGGGGTACCTTTTTTTAGTATAAGTGGTTCTGATTTTGTTGAGATGTTTGTTGGCGTTGGTGCTGCCAGAGTACGGGATCTTTTTGAGCAGGCAAAAAAATCGGCAAAGGTAGAAGGCAAGGGCGCTATAATATTTATGGATGAGATAGACGCGGTAGGCAGGCAGAGGTTTGCAGGTATAGGCGGTGGGCACGACGAAAGAGAGCAGACTTTAAATGCCCTTCTTGTTGAGATGGATGGTTTTTCAACAAAGATAGGAGTGATACTTATAGCTGCTACAAACAGGCCTGATGTGCTTGACCCCGCGCTTTTACGACCAGGCAGGTTTGACCGTCAGATTGTAATAGACAGGCCTGATATAAACGGCAGGAAAGATATATTGAAAGTCCATTCAAAGGATGTAAAGATGGATAAAGATGCTGATATTTCATCCATAGCAAAACAAACACCAGGTTTTTCCGGTGCTGACCTTGCAAATCTTATTAATGAGGCGGCACTTCTTGCGGCAAGGCGCGGTAAGGAATTCGTCACATCAAGCGAGCTTCAGGAATCAATTGAAAGGGTCATGGCAGGGCCTCAAAGAAAAAGTCGCGTTATAAGCAAAAAAGAAAAATGCATAGTGGCATATCATGAATCAGGGCATGCGCTTTTAAGGCTGCTTATGCCAAGTGCTGAGGAACTGCATAAGGTTTCAATCATACCGCGCGGCACATCAGCGCTAGGGTATACAATGGAATTGCCTATAGAGGACCGTTATATTATATCCAAAACAGAAATAGTTAACAGGCTTGTTGTATTGCTTGGCGGTAGGGCCAGCGAGCAATTGATTTTTAATGAGATTACAACAGGCGCACATAATGATCTCCAGGTTGCAACTGAGACAGCCCGCAGGATGGTATGCGAATTCGGGATGAGTGATAAATTAGGCCATGTTACCTTTGGCAGGAAACATCATCAGGTGTTTTTAGGCAGAGACATTGGGGAAGATAGAAATTATAGTGATGAGACAGCGGAATCTATTGATAATGAGGTAAACAATATTATAAATAGCGCATTTGAGCATGCAAAGACCCTGCTTGAGAAAAATAAAGATAAGCTTGTAAAGCTTGCTGAAAAGCTTCTTGAAAAAGAAGTCTTAAGCGCGCAGGAGGCAAGAGAGGCAGCAGGGCTTATTCAGCCGGTCAAAGCGCCTTCATCAGAAGCACAGCTTGCAGGCCAATTGCCGCAGGATGCAATCGAATCTAATGGTATAGTAAAAGATGCAAAAGAAGATATTAAAGATACGCAGGCATAGATTTGATCTTTCTAAAAAGCCTCTTGTAATGGGTGTGTTGAATGTAACACCCGATTCGTTTGCAGATGGCGGAAAATATTTCGATATTCAATTAGCATGCAGCAGAGCCTTGAAAATAGAAAAAGAAGGTGCTGATATATTGGATATAGGAGGAGAATCAACGCGTCCGGGCTCTTTTTTAGTGAGCCTTGATGAGGAAATAAGTAGGGTAATACCGGTTATCAAGAGGCTTAAAAACAAGCTTAAGATACCTATATCAGTCGATACAAGCAAATATGAAGTAGCAAGGCAATCTCTTAAAGAAGGCGCATGTATTGTAAACGATGTATCAGGCCTTCATGGGGATAGGAGATTAGCGGGTTTATGCGCGGAGTATTCCGCAGCTATTATAATAATGCATATGAAGGGCCGTCCGCGGACAATGCAAAAAAGGCCTTTTTATGGTAATCTGCTCAAGGAAATAAGGGATTATCTTAAAGAGGGCATAGCCATAGCATTATCTGCAGGCATAAGGAAAGAAAGCATAGTAATTGATCCTGGTGTGGGTTTTGGAAAAACTGTTAAACATAACTTATCAGTTATAAAAAATATAGATTATTTTAAACAAACAGGTTACCCTTTGCTCATAGGCATATCCAGAAAATCTTTTTTAGGCCATATTACAGGTCTCGATACGCGGGAAAGATTGATCCCCACTATAGCGGCAAATGCGCTGGCAGTATACTGCGGGGCAAACATTATAAGAGTACATGATGTGAAAGAGTCTATTGCAGCCTTAAAAATAGCACATTCTATAAAAGGATCTTGAGGACATTATGATAGAATATATCGCAAGTGTTTGGAAGCCGTTTTTAGAAATTGGTATATTATGGGTGGCATTTTATATGATATTAGTTTTTATAAAAGAGACAAGGGCGTTTCAGGTATTGAAAGGCCTAATAGTGCTTCTTCTGATAATAGTTGTAACCATGACTTTTCTTTCGCAGCGCATGGGCCTTTATACCCTTAATTGGATTATCGAGAAATTTTTCGCGCTTTTAGTTCTTGCTTTTTTAGTTATTTTCCATCCTGAACTAAGGCAGGGGTTGGCCCGTATAGGAGAAAAGGGTTTATTTAAAGGTTTTGTAATAGAAGAGCATGTAATAAGTGAAATCGTGCACGCTTCATTTCTTTTATCCAAAAAAAAGGTAGGCGCTATAATGGCCATAGAAAGGACAACATCGCTTAAGCCTTATACAGAAACAGGCATTACCCTTGATAGCCGTATCAGCCAGGAGCTTCTGGCTACAATATTCATGCCAAACACCCCTCTTCATGATGGCGGTGTTATAATATGCCTGGACCGTATTATTGTCGCAGGATGCCTGCTGCCCTTATCGGATAATCCTAAAATAAGCAGAAGCCTTGGAACCCGCCACAGGGCTGCCATAGGACTTACAGAGCAGACAGATGCTATAGTAATAGTAGTATCAGAAGAGACAGGCACAGTGTCGCTTGCTATAAATGGCAGGCTCACAAGAGATCTTGATGAGGAAGGTCTCGAACGGGTGTTAAACAACCTGTGTCGTCCAGCCAAATATAAAAGAAAAAGCCTTATAAAATTTTTTAAAAGAAAAAAAGGAGCTTAAGGGTGAAATTTTTACGAAATATTATTTTGAATAATTTTTCTATAAAATTCATATCGCTTGTTATGGCATTGTTTGCATGGAGTTATATAGGGGGCCAACTTTATAAGGAAAGCCTTGGCAGGGAAAGCGAGACAGCGTCTTTAATAAATGTTTCGGGAGAAAATATTGTAGTAAAAACGCTCCCTATATATGTGAAGATTGAAGGTGAACCCGCGCCTGGTTACAGGATAGTGCTGGATAAGATATCAATAAGTCCATCATATTCTGTTGTTGCAGGCCCCCCTGATACGATAAAAAACCTTACCTATATATCTACTGAACCCATAACCGTACAGGATAAAAGCAGCGTTGTGAAGCATAGTGCCAAGATTGCCGGTGTACTAGGTTGTAAGATAGGCTATGAGGGGCTTGTCAATGTTACTATACCTATAACTAAAATCAGGAAAAGATAATAGGAGCAATACTCAAGTTATGAGTAAAATTTTTGGGACAGACGGCATAAGAGGGAAAGTAGGTGTTTATCCATTGACAGAGGGCATGATATATAATATAGGAAAAGCCGCCGCTTCATTTGTCCAAAATAAAAATCCGCATAAACGTAAAAGCCAGCGCATATCAATAGCTAAAGATACGCGCACATCAGCAGAGATGTTTGAATCCCAGCTTATAAAGGGAATAACATCATGCGGTGTAGATATAATAAAGCTTGGGGTTATGGCAACTCCATGCGCAGCATTCGTTGCTAAAAAGCTAAATCATGACATGGCGATAGTGATATCTGCTTCGCACAATGATATAGAGGATAATGGGTTGAAGTTCTTTTCATCCAAAGG
>CAZBNF010000070.1:0-2439 GCA_964493115.1 uncultured Planctomycetia bacterium
TGATATTCCCAAGAGCATGGGTATTATATAAATAAGCCGCTTTATAATATAACGTTTCAAATCGCTTTACTACCTCCTGTACTTCTGTTGCTGGGCAGGCACATACCATTTGGTGAAATTATACCCTATCCCCGCCGCGGCAGGCTCGATGCCCTTAAACCTCTTGTGGACAATCGGCAGGCTATCAGCCACCCATAAGAACATATACGGCTGCTCATCATAAAGCATGGCATGTATCTTATGGTATATGTCTGCGCGTTTTTCCTGATCAAAAATACGCCGGCCCTGTTCAAGCAGGCTATCAACCTGTTTGTTTTGATAGCTTATAAAATTAAATTCGCCTTCTCTTGTCTTCGATGAATGCCATATATCATAACAATCAGGATCCCGTGATAAGCCCCATCCCATAAGAATCGCCTCAAAACGCTTTTTATTGATAAACTCCGTCAATAGAACACTCCACTCCATAACCTGTATCTTTACCTTTATGCCTATCCGGCTTAATTGATGCTGTATTATCTCTGCCGCGTATTTTCTCGAATCATTACCCTGGTTTATAAGGACGGTAAACTCAAATGGCAGGCCAGCTTTGTCGATTACACCATCTCCATCGCTGTCAGACCACCCTGCTTCGAGAAGAAGCTCCTTAGCGGCATGTAGATCATAGGGATCCGGCATCACCTTTTCATCGAATGCCCATGACTCCGGCACAAACGGGCCTGTGCATATCCTTCCAAGGCCCATAAGAACCCCGTCTATAAGTTCTTGTTTATCTACAGCTAAGTTTAAGGCCTTTCGCACCCTTTTATCCTTGAATTTATCATTTAACAGATTATACCCCAAATAAGTATATCCAAATGAAGGATATCTGAACTTATTATAGTGTTTTTTGAAAAATTCATTTTCCGTCTGCCTTTTATACTGCAGCGGAGCAATACCCATAAAATCTACACCCTCAACCTGAAGCTCTAAAAACATTGTCGCGGTATCGGGAATAATTCTATATATATACCGGTCTATATAAGGCTTGCCATCAAAATATCCCTCGTTTGCTTTTAAATCAATACGCTGGCCGCTTTTCCATCTGACAAATTTATAAGGCCCTGTACCTATCGGAGAACGGCCGTATTTTGTGGTGTTTAGGTCTTCAATCTCGAGTATATGCTTTGGTATAATCAGCATACCCCATGACGATAAGGCCGGAGCAAAGGGTTCCTTATAAGTGATTTTTATTGTATAAGGGTCTATTATTTCAAAAGATTCTATCTTCTTAAAATCCCCTCCATAAGGGGTTCTTACATCAGGGTCTATCAGTTTCTGGTATGTAAAAAATACATCCTCTGCTGTAAACGGCATGCCGTCATGCCATTTTACATCATCACGCAAATGAAAGACTATAATGCGCCCCTCTTCTTTTATATCCCAGCTTCGGGCAAGCTCACCTGTGATATTTAAATCCTTATCATACCTTATAAGCCCATTGTATATGAGAGCGCATATCTCATGCGAGGCAGAGTCAGAGGCGACTATAGGAATAAGCGTGGTAGCATCCGCGATAGACGCTGTTACGATAGCATCTCCATAATCCGGGGCACCATCTTGACTATAATCTATACCCTTATCTCTTATTGCGCAGCCACTTAAAGGCAAGGCAAATAAAAAAGCCGCTATATATATCAGCGGCCTTATATAATTATTATGCGAACTCTGCATAATCCCTTTTACTCTTAGGAACGGTTCTTGAGCACAGGTACTCGTGCTCAAGAACCGTTCCTAAGTTATTCAACTGAGAATTTTTGTATCTCTTCTGCTGTTGCAGGTCGGGTCTCTTCTTTTGTAACTGTCTCTTTACCAGTATCAGGATCTATCTTGACCTCTTTTACAGTTACTGTCTGAGGTTTAGGTTGCCCCTGGACAGGCATTTGAGCCTCCTGCGCAGCTGGCATTACCTGAACGCCATCCATAATAGACTTCTGCCTTTTGCTGGAAAGATATGCCAACGACAGTGATGTGCATAAGAAAAGCACAGCACTTACTTCTGTCGCCTTTGTAAGAAAAGCGCCTGTCTTCTGGCCGAATATAGTGGTCTGAGAACTACCGCCTCCTCCAAATGTCTCGGCCAACCCTCCGCCTTTACCTGTCTGAAGAAGGATAACAGCAACGAGAATCAATGAAACAATTATGTGTATTACAAGCACAAATATATACATGCCTTTATACCGCTCCTTTCACGATAGCGCTAAAGGAATCTACTTTCAGGCTTGCCCCTCCTACGAGAGCGCCATCCAAGTCTTCTTTTCCCATAAGCTCTTTTATATTATCCGGCTTAACGCTTCCGCCGTATTGTATTCTTGTACCAGAGGCAACCTCATCGCCAAACATCTCTTTTAAAAGGCCTCTTATATAATGATGCACCTCTTGCGCCTGATCAGGAGTCGC
>CAZBNF010000070.1:2539-6040 GCA_964493115.1 uncultured Planctomycetia bacterium
ATCTTTTAGCATATCTGCTGAAACTTCGCCGGTAAAGGCCCCTTTCTGCTCCCAGTAAAGATTCTGCGCGCCAAGGGCTATATTGGAATCTATAAGAAGCTCATGCACATCTGATAAAGCTGTAAACATAGGGCATACAACAATATCAACCGTGTCAATACTGCTCAGCTCCCTCTTTAGGCCGTTTACAAGCTCGACCGCTTCTTTTATCGTATTGTGCATCTTCCAGTTACCGGCAATAATAGGTTTTCTCATTATATCTCCTTTTTCTCTGCCAATGCCGCGACACCAGGGAGCACCTTACCCTCAAGATATTCTAAGGACGCGCCTCCTCCTGTTGAGATATGCGACATCTTATCCGCTACATTAAACTTAGCAACCGCTGCTGCCGTATCACCGCCTCCTATAACAGATACCGCGTCTGATTCCGCGATAGTATATGCTAAGGCCTTTGTCCCGTTTGCAAATCTATCATTCTCGAATATGCCGACAGGCCCATTCCATACTATGGTCTTCGCGGCTTTAAGCTCTTCAATAAAAAGATTAATGGTCTTTGGGCCTATATCAACTCCTATAAAACCTTTCTCTATGGACTCGCCGTCGGTTATCTTGATATTGGAACCTGCTTCTATATTATCTGTTACAACATGATCTATCGGTAATACTATCTCGACCCCTTTTTCCCTGGCCTTGGCAAGAATAGCCTTTGCCGTGTCTACCATCTCCTGCTCAAAGCGCGATGATCCGATATCAACATTGTTTACTTTCATAAAAGTATATGCCATCGCACCACCAATAATTATAATGCTGGCTTTGTCCATCATGTTTTCAATAACAGGTATTTTATCAGCAACCTTAGCTCCGCCTAATAAAAACACAAAAGGCTTATCAGGGTTTGTAAGGATTTTCTGAAAATATTCTATCTCTTTTTCCACAAGAAGCCCTGAAACAGACTCCAGATAATGGGTAACACCCTCTGTTGAGGCATGCGCTCTGTGGCATGTCCCAAAGGCATCATTTACAAAAACATCCCCTAAAGAAGCAAGCTCTTTTGAAAAACCCTGATCATTGTCAGTTTCTTCTTTATGAAATCTTAAGTTTTCAAGCATGACTATATCACCATCTGACATTTTAGAAACAGCCTCTTTTACCGCTGGGCCTATGCAATCATCAAGCATTTTTACAGGCTTGCTTAATAGCTTGCTTAAAACCGTTGCAGCGGGTTTTAGGCTGTATTCCGGCTTTACCTCGCCCTTTGGCCTTCCTAAGTGGCTCATAAGAATAAGCTTTGCCCCCTTTTCTAATATGAACTTTATCGTAGGAAGGGCTGCCCTTATCCTGTTGTCATCTGTTACATTCTGCTGTTTATCCAATGGCACATTAAAATCAACGCGCGTTAAAACACGTTTTCCTGTGATATCGGTATCTTTTATGGATTTTTTGTTCATAACTACTCCTATTTCATCATATACTTGATCAGATCAACTACCCTGCAGGAATAACCCCACTCGTTGTCGTACCAGGAGAGCACCTTTACCATATCGCCGATGCAGAATGTCTGCTCTGAATCTACTATTGAAGATAGAGAGCATTTCTTATAATCTATTGAAACAAGCGGCTCATCGCTTACGCCAAGTATGCCTTTTAGCTTCCCGTTTGCTGCCTGCCTTAACACATTATTGATCTCATCCTTTGTGGCAGTTTTTTCAACCTGCACAACCACATCCACAATTGATACCGTAGGAGTAGGCACTCTTATCGCAAGGCCGTCAAGCTTACCCTTAAGTTCAGGTATAACAAGGCCTACTGCCTTTGCGGCCCCTGTTGTTGTAGGTATCATTGATAACGCCGCTGCGCGAGCGCGTCTAAGGTCGCTGTGCGGAAGGTCCAATATACACTGGTCATTTGTATAGGAGTGTATTGTTGTCATAAGGCCTTTTTTCACTCCGAAATTATCCATCAAGACCTTCACAACAGGCGCTATGCAGTTTGTCGTGCAAGACGCGTTTGATACTATATGATGCTTTGACTTATCGTATGTATGCTCGTTTACGCCAAGTACGAATGTCGCGATGTCGCCTTTTGCCGGCGCTGATATAATAACCTTCTTGGCCCCTGCTGTAATATGCTTTCCTGTCTTTTCAGCGTCGCGGAATATCCCTGTAGACTCAAGCACCACATCAACACCAAGCTCTCCCCATGGAATCATCGCAGGGTCTCTCTGGGCAAAGACTTTAAGTTTTTTGCCGTTTACCACTATAGAATCGCCCTCCACTTTTACGTCAAAAGGGAATGTACCAAAGTTTGAGTCATATTTTAAAAGATGCGCTAAGGTCTTCGCGTCTGTTAAATCATTAACCGCTGCAAATTCGATATCCTTAACACCGCCTTCAGTTGCTGACCTGAAAACATTACGCCCTATCCTTCCGAACCCGTTAATACCTACCTTTATTGCCATTTCTTCCTCCTGTTTGTTTATATTGTTGCTTCCCGTAAATACTGACTTGCTGTTTCCGGTGCTGTTGAATTTATATAAAATCCGCTTCCCCATTCAAAGCCCGCGATCTTGCTGAGCTTAGGCATCACTTCAACATGCCAGTGATAGCACCCCTGCAGGTCATTGTTTCCATTAAGCGGTGTTGTGTGTATAATAAAATTATAAGGCGGATTTTTTAATGCCTGTCTCATCCTCATGAGTATCTCTTTTAATATAATGGCAAAACTATCTATCTGTTTATCATTTATATCCGTAAAATAGGCCTGGTGCTGTCTTGGTATTATCGATATCTCAAAAGGAGATCTGGACGCAAAAGGGCAAAATGCTATAAAATCATCGTTTTCGCATATCTCTCTGTGCCGGTATTCCTGCTCCTGCCTTGTTATGTCACAGAACACGCATCGCTCCTTGTAATCGTAATATTTCTGCGCGCATTCCAGTTCTTCCATGACGCGTTTTGGAACTATCGGGAGTGATATAAGCTGTGTATGGCTGTGCTCTAACGAGGCCCCTGCCGCTAAGCCATAATTTTTAAATATAAGGACATACTTAAATCTATCGTCTTTGCCAAGTTCAATAGATCTTCTTTTGTAGACATTTATTATCTTCTTTATCTGTTCGATACTTAAGTCCGCAAGCTGTTTATTGTGATCTACATCTTCGATTATTACCTCGTGCTCGCCCACGCCGTTCATCATATCAAACATGCCTACGCCTGTTCTATCCAGATTAGGCTCATTCTTTAAGGCAGGGAATTTATTAGGCACTGTCCTGGTTGTCCATCCGGGTGTATCAGGGGCTGTGCCCTCTTGCCTGTCAGCATCTACTTCAGGGGGGGTAAGCGTTTCATTTCCCACACAAAAAGGGCATTTCCCGTCTCCGTCTATACGCGGGCTTTCAATTTCATAATCATCTGGGCCAAAATCTTTTTCATCACTTATTATGACCCACCTTGCTGTCATCGGATCTAATCTTAGTTCGCCCATGTTAACCTATTTTTTTAT
>CAZBNF010000071.1:0-5996 GCA_964493115.1 uncultured Planctomycetia bacterium
GCATATACAAATCCTAATTCTGAAAGTGTCCTCATGTATGTCCAAAAACGAGATTGATATCCCGCTGGAAAACCACCATCAGCCCTACGAGTACTATTTAACTCAATTACTTTTTCTTTTATATCCTCTATTTTTGTAGTTTCTGTAATTTTAATTTTGTTACTTGATACCTCACCAGTTAAATACAAATGAGAAACCATTTCTAACAAACTTTTGTCATTTAGAATTTGCCCCTCAAAATCTTTTAGAGCCGTTAAAAATCCTATATATCTTTCCGGGCTTCTAACAGCTGTCTCAAATGCCATCTGCTTATATATTGGTTTTCTTTTAGTTCTTATTTTCATGATTTTAATAGTTAGTGACCAAAACCTCTTTAATGTTCTTTTTAGAATTATTATGATAACTAATATAATTGCTCTCTATTTTGTATGTTTTGTACCTTTTCATCCAACGTAGCAATAAATCATTCTTACTTCCATTATAGTGGGTTACATTAGATAGCGCAAATTTAACACCTTTCTTATCTAAATCGCAAATAAAATCTAATAAATCAATTTCAGCTTCTTGGTTCCAAAACTTATTATATTCGCTTGCTGTTATTAAATAAGGGGGATCTAAATAAACAAAATCATTTTCTGTATATTTTTTTTCAAATAAAAATTTTCTGAAATCTCTTGAGCTAAACAATATTTTCTTCTCACATACAAAATCAAAATAGTTGTTCAAAGCAGTAACAACATTTTTATTAAAATCAACATTTCCCACTGGAAGATTAAATTTGCCTCCCCCATTAAATCTTAGCATTCTATTAAACCCATATATAAGCAAAATATACAAAATTAAAGGGTCATTCTTTTTTTTATCATTTACGCGCTGTCTTAATTTCTCATATCCTTTTTTATTAAATCTGGCCAAATAAGTTTTTTTATGCTCTTTTTTAAGGGCGTCTGGTACTATATCTTCCTTATAAGACTTAGACATTTTATACTGTTTGGTTATTTTTTCAACGTTTTTAAACAATCTATTTGGATTATTCGAATTTTTAAGTAGAAACCTATGTATATTAATAAGATTTTTGTCTATATCGTTTAAATGATATTCATTTGCTTTAATATTTAAAAATACGGTGCCACCACCAACAAATGGCTCATAAAAATTGTTTATATTTTGAGGAAATAAGCCTAGCAGCTGTTCCATTAATTTATATTTATCTCCAACATAAAACAATGGTGATCGTTGTATCCTCTTATGCATGATTAACCTTAGTTACAAACAAGTATTCTTTATGATTGTTAAAATTTGTGTTGCCTGCGTTGAAATGCTTGTGTTTTTTTTCAAAAACCCTAGTCCTACCTTTTGATTGTAGATTTTTTTCAATTTCTTGAAGCGTAATTTTGTTTTTAGATGAGTTGCTTTTTGAGTCGTATGTGTTGTTGTACGAAACAACCAAATAACGAGCATCAATATCTCTTACAAGTTCGGCAAATCTATGCTTCGCCTTTTCTTTGCAATAATCACTCATGTTTTCCGGATCCGGCTTTAGTGCCACGCCATGCAATTTTGGCTTACCCCATTTAGTAAGTGTTTCAAGCACGTGATAAAAACGGCTGTACTGCCTGGAATTATAAGGTGGATCAATATAAACCACATCTGCTTTTATTTTTTTTACTAAAAGATTTGCATCTTGCCTGAATATAGATACTTCATTAGTATCTATAGGGTCTACCGGCTTCATAAAGAAATTATCGCTTATCGTGTCTTTTTTAAAATATGCATCATAATGTCCAACGGTATTAGCAATTTTATCAATAGCATAAAGCAACGATGCAATAAGCATGCAATATTCTCTACTTGTTAAATTCTCTTTATTTTTTTCTATATTTTCTCGGATGAATCCAATAATTTTTGACGAATTGTGACTAAAATATTTACCACCAAAATAATCAGAAAAATAGTTACCCTCTAAATCTTCCGCATAGATATTGTTATAATCCTTGATTATATTATCTATCTTGTTTTTGTCCCACTCACCATCTCCCAAAAAAGCTTGATATATCACATAATTGGAATAAAGAAAATCGTTTAGTATAACTTTTTTAAAATGTTTTGCGGCTATAGCTGATACAATTCCTGTTCCCGCAAAAATATCCGCAAAACAACTACCTTCGCATTCTTTATTAATAATAGAAAAAATCCATTCTATTAACTTATGCTTACTTCCGATGTATCTGCGATTATGCAGTTGAATATGATTCTTCTTTACTTGTGGAATGTAAAAATAACTCTCTTTAACTCTTTCCGCATTTATCTCATAAGTTGGTTTTTTAATTTCTAGTAAATCAAACAAAGTCAACTGGACACCTTCAGCAACATAATCAATATTTTTATCAAAACTTCTTACTATTTCATGGAAGCTATAGCTTCCATTTTTTGAAGTTATTATAAAATCGATAACGGAAATCCCCATTATTTCGCCAGCTTGAATAATTTTTTCAACAATCGTATTGTCTTTTTCGCTTGGTGCGGGGTCTCCTGTGGGATGATTATGCACTAGAATAATACTTGCGGAGTTCAGTTCAATGGCCGGATAAAAAATTTCTCTTGGGTGTAACAAACTTTTATCAAGTATTCCAATACTAATTATTTCTTTTCTTATTAAAGCATTTCTAGCATTTAAATATAGGCAAACAAGATATTCTTTCTTTTTATCTTGAAGGTCATGAGTAAGAGATAGGACATCCTTCGAGTTTTTAATAACGAGATCGGTTGCGCCACTTTCTTCAAAAAATCTTTTTACTAAAGAAATGGCCGAAACAATTTGCAGTGCTTTTGCTTGCCCAATTCCAGAAATATCTAACAAATTATCAACGCTTATACTTAAAAAATCTTTGCCAAATTTATGTATTATTTGTTGTGCAAGTTTTTGGACATTTTTTCCTTTAATCCCACTTCCTAACAAAATAGCTAAAAGATCGCTTTTTGAAAGCGCATCAGCCCCTTTTTGGAGAAATTTTTCTCGTGGTCTATCTACTTTCGGAATATCCTTTATTTTTGCACTAATCATTTCTTATAAATTTCCTCGAGAGTTTTTCCACCTTTTGTCTTCCATTTTTTCCAACCACTAGTTGAATTTCCTAAAATAATATCCGAAGCCGCACTTGGGCTATTGAAAACATAATCTTTAATAAAAATATAAAGGTTTTCATCTTTTTTATCTAAGTAACCATTTGAAATTAACTTATCAATGCTTTTCCTGTTCCTTTCTGCAACAGCGTTAGAAAATTGAGTTGTAGCCGTCGAATCTTTATATACAACAAGGCCCTCGTTTGTCATTCGTCCAGTTGCTAACGCTTTCTTTCCTCTACAGGTAAACAACGGATTTGAAGTGTCAACCTGTTCCTTTGATGTAATTTCTTGCAAAATTGAATATCCAACAGCAGTAAGCAATAATTTTAAATTGCTTAAAAATTCTTCCATTTCAGCAATATCTGCTTCAGGCAGAGAGGGTACGGATGATTTTGTGCCATTTTCTAAATCGAATCTTTTTGCTTGTAAAGCCATTTCTATGCATCGACTTTCAAGATATTTAACATGAGCCTTTGTCAAATTATTGTCTTTACTGACAAATGCTATTGCGGTATACCAAAAATCTTTTGAACTATCATGAGTAGTTAATCTATTCCACAAATTTTCAGCTTCTCCAATATAAGCGGTAGATAGTAAAGCCTCCTCATTTTCTTTTCCAATTAAAAAATACACTGCTGGTTTATTGCAATCGGATCGTTGTTTAATATCTTTAAGTTTATTTCTAGGAATAACAATTGCTTGGCCAACCCAATTACTCAACTCTGCGGTTTTCAATCCATTTGGTTCGCCATCAACTAAAAATATCTTTATTGTTTTTGCCATAATTTAAATCCTCTTTCCTGCAACACACTTCTTTAATCTTCCAAAAAATACCCTGCTGGTTTCTTCTTATCTCCCCACTAACTCATCAATTTTAATCTTAAAAACATCTGCTATTTTAGTAAGAGTTTCAAGGGTGGGGTTTTTATTAAAACCAGATTCTATCTTGATAAGGGTGCTGTAGGTAATTCCCGATTTTTGGGCAAGTTGTTCTTGGGACAGGTGGTGTTGTTTTCTAAGTTTCTTGATATTTCCTGAAAGCATAATAATTCCTTATTTTTTACTTGACAAACTATGAATATACTGCTATCATTGTATTAATAGAATGTTAGCACTTTAATGCTTTTAATTTAATGATATTTTAACGCGAAATTTTCGAAATAGCAAGGGATTTTTAATGAATAGAGTTGGGATTGCTTCGCCGGCTTTGCCTTCTCGCAATGACATAAGAGCAGACGAAGATATTAAGAAGCTGTTAGACGTAATCTCCTCTATATTAGCCGATGAGTATATCCAAATCGCAAAAGAAAATCCTGATGTATTTAAAAATGGGGCTACAAAATGAGAGTAGCTATATATGCAAGATATTCTTCTGAGAACCAGAGCGAAAAAAGCATTGATGATCAGATAAGAGTCTGTAAAGGTTACATTAAAGCCAACAATATGACAGTTGATGATAAACATATCTATATTGACGAGGCTATTTCAGGATCTATTATTAACCGTCCGGGTTTAGAAGCTTTACAGAAAGCTGGTGAAGATAAAGAATTTGAAGCTATGGCAGTAGATGATCTGTCAAGACTATCAAGAAGTAATCACCAGATGCTTACACTGGTGCTAAAGTTTAATTATCTTCAGATTAAGATTATCTCTGTTTCTGATGGCATTATTACAGATGATGATAACTCAAAACTAGGTATCCATATGCGGGGACTTATGAATGAGCTATATCTTGATGACCTTAAGAAAAAGACAATGAGAGGCTTAGAGGGTCAAAAGTTAAGAGGCTTTAGCGCAGGTGAAAAAGTATATGGCTACTCTACTCATCCTGTTGGTGAGTTAAAAATGAATAAAAAAGGACGGCCTAAATATGATGGCATGGTTCATAAGATTGCTCTTGAGGAGGTGGGTATTGTTAAAAGAATATACAGTGACTTTATAGAAGGCAAAAGCCTGCACAAGATAGCTAAAGAGCTCAACGAAGATAAAATTCCAACAAAAAGAGGCTATTCTGGCGGTTGGAACCTATCAAGCATCAGTAGAATATTAAAAAACGAAAAATACACAGGGCTTTGGATATGGAAAAAATATAAAAATGTCAAAGATCCTATGACCGGAAGAATAAAAAAGGTTCTGCGTGAAGAAAAAGAATGGCTCTCTTGCTTTAGAAAAGAACTTATCATAATTGACAAGGAACAATGGGAAAAAACCCAAAAAAGATGGCAAGAGCTTAAGGGAACATGGCCTGTTAGAAAAAAATCAAAGGGCATAAAACAAAAAAGCTATGTTCACTCCTCTCCCTCTCATCTGCTTTCAGGACTTATGAAATGTCAGTCTTGCGGAGGGGCTATCATTCTGGTAAGCGGCAAAGGCGGCGGTTATTATGGGTGTTATAATGCCAGGAGAAAGACCTGCAATAATATGCTCTTGGTACCTCGCAAGCGCATAGAACAAGCTATAGTAGCGGATTTAAAAGAAAAGGTATTAACTCTTGAGAATTTAGACTATGTTTATAAGAATGTAGAGAAATTAGTCGCCTCTGGTATGAATGAAGTACCTGAACTCATTAAGAAAAAGAGAGCTCTACATGACAAGGTGTCATTAGAGCTACAAAACTATCTTAATTATATTAAAATGGGTAATTTATCAAAGGCAGTATCAGAGGCTTTAAAAGAAGCTGAAACAAAAAGTGAGTCTTTAAAGGATGAAATAGGGGCTTTAGAATTCCAGAAACAGAAAAGGTTTAAGGCTCCTCCTAAAGAATGGATAAACCATAGATTAGAAAACCTGCATCAAACACTAAGTAAAAATAGCTGTGTTTCAGCTTTGGCATTAAAAGATATATTAGGAACTATACAGCTTGAGCCTAT
>CAZBNF010000072.1:0-5752 GCA_964493115.1 uncultured Planctomycetia bacterium
GCATGTTTTGCAAAATAATTTATGCCCTCTACAATAGCTTTATTCTTTGCAGGAAATATCTTAAGAACCTTGCCGGTCTTTCCCTTATCCTTACCTGCTAAAACCTTTACAATGTCGTCTCTTCTTATCTTCATCTTTTCCCTTATATGACCTCAGGCGCGAGCGAAACTATTTTCATAAATTCTTTTTCTCTGAGCTCGCGCGCTACAGGGCCAAATATTCTTGTCCCCCGGGGGTTGCCCGTATTATCTATGATTACACATGCATTGCGATCAAATCTAAGCCTTGAGCCGTCTTTTCTGCGTATGGGCTTGCATGTTCTTACAATAACAGCCTTTACAACTTCGCCCTTTTTGACCGCAGCTTCCGGGGTCGATTCCTTTATATTGCATGTTATAATATCGCCTATATGCGCATATCGTTTGCCTGATCTGCCTATAACCTTTATGCAGGATGCCTTTCTGGCCCCTGTATTATCGGCAACGTCTAATATCGTTCTCATCTGTATCATTGTGCCTTGCTCTCCAATATTTCAAGCAGCCGCCATCTCTTGTCTTTAGAAATCGGCCTGGTCTCTACTATCTTTACTTTGTCGCCTGTCTTGGCGGCGTTTTTCTCATCATGAGCCTTAAACTTGGCATGACGCTTGCTTATCTTTTTATACTTCGGATGCTTGCTGAAACTCATAACACTTACAACTATTGTCTTATCCATCTTATCGCTTACAACGATACCTGTAAACTTTCTGCGGGAATTACCTTTTTCAACATTATTTTGCATAACTTTCTTCCTTTATTATGGTCTTTATCCTGGCAATATCTTTTCTTATCTGTGATATTCTCGCGGACTTCTCGATAGTGCCTGTTTTCTGCTGAAACAATAAACCTGAAAGCTCTTCTTTAAGAGACAGTACTTTAATGTTCAGCTCATCTTTTGTCATGTTTCTTAAATCATTGGGCTTCATCAAGTATGTCTCCTTACGACAAATTTAGTTTTAAAAGGAAGTTTGCTTGCTGAAAGCCTCATTGCTTCACGCGCCATATCCTCAGGCAAACCCTCTATCTCCATAATCATTCTTCCTCTTTTGATTACAGCAACCCATGATTCAGGCATGCCCTTGCCTTTGCCCATTCTTGTTTCCGCTGCCTTTTTCGTTACAGGCTTATCAGGAAATACTCTTATCCAAACCTTACCGCCCCTGTTTGTGTGCCTGCTTAACGCGATACGCGCTGCTTCTATCTGGGTATTCGTAAGCCATGCGTTCTCCAATGCCTGGAGCCCGTATTCCCCAAAGTTTATCTGGTTTCCTGAAGTTGCCATGCCACGGCGGCGGCCCCTTTGAGCTTTACGATATTTAACTCTTTTTGGCATCAAGGCCATCTGAACCTGTCTCCTTTTCCTTATCCACACTCTGTAACGCTACATCACCTTTATATATCCATACCTTTACGCCTATACTTCCGTAAGTTGTATGGGCTTCGGTAAAACCATAGTCTATGTTAGCCCTGAATGTCTGGAGGGGGATACTTCCCTTTCTATAACCTTCTGTCCTTGCTATTTCTGCCCCTCCCAGCCTTCCCGCGCACTGCATCCTTATGCCGCGTGCGCCGCCTTCCATGGCCTGCTGTAAAGCTTTTTTCATAGCCCGTTTAAAGGCTACTCTTTTTTCAAGCTGAAAAGCTATGTTTTCCGCGACAAGCTGTGAATCCAAATAAGGATTCTTGATCTCTTTGATATCAATATATATCTCTTTGCCTGTAGTTTTATTCAGCTCTTCCCTGAGCCTGTCAATATCAGCGCCTTTGCGCCCGATAATTATTCCAGGCCGCGCGGTGAATATCATCACTCTTACTCTTTCGCTCGCGCGCTCAATCTCTACCCTGGATATGGCTGCTGTCGGAAAATTCTTTTTTATATACCCTTTTATCTTCTGGTCTTCCAAAAGGAGCGCCGCAAAATCTTTTCTTTTAGCAAACCATCTGGATTTCCAGGTATGCGTTATACCTATTCTTAACCCGTACGGGTGCGATTTATGACCCACTATTTTCTCCTCAAATTTTTATTCGGTGTTTTCGCTTTAACCGGCTTTGTTTTATTTTCTGCTATCTTTACAGGCCTCTTTACCGGGGTTTTTTCTTTTATTTTTTTTGTATCCAGAACAATTGTTATATGAGCGGTTGGCCTTCTTAATACGCTGGCACGGCCCATTGCCTCCGCCCTGAAGCGTTTTAATACCGGCCCTCCGTCAGCATAAATATCTGATATATATAATTCATCCTCGTTCACGTTCGGGAAACGCTTAGCGTTAGCGACAGCTGACTTTAATAGCTTATATAATACGGCTGAGCTTTTGTTATTGGCATTATCAAGCAGTCCCAAAGCGTATTTTACATCTTTACCTTTAATAAGGGCTATAACCGTTCTTGCTTTTCTTGGAGACAATCTTATGTATTTTATAACAGCCTTTGATATCATTTCACATCCCTTACTTAAGCGAAGCTGATTTATCGGTATGAGAACCGTGTTTTCTGAATAACCTTGTATGAGAGAATTCGCCAAGCTTGTGGCCGACCATGCTCTCAGTTATGAACACAGATACAAAACTCTTTCCATTATGTATGGAAAATGTAAGCCCTATAAATTCCGGAAGTATAGTGGACCTCCGCGACCATGTCTTTATAGGCTTCCTGTCGCCTGTTCTCTTCAGCTTCTCAACTTTTTTTATGAGCTTTTCATCCGCGTACGGACCTTTTTTAAGTGATCTACCCAATTCGTCTACTCCTTCTTGGCTTTGCCTCTTTTAAGTATAAATTTATTCGATCTTTTCTTTTTCTTTCTTGTCTTATATCCTTTGGTGGGCTTTCCCCATGGAGTGCATGGATGCCTTCCGCCGGAAGACTTGCCTTCTCCGCCTCCATGCGGATGGTCTATCGGGTTCATCGCAACCCCTCTTACCTTTGGCCTCCTGCCAAGCCATCTGCTTCTACCTGCCTTGCCTAATGAAATGCCCTCATGTTCTATATTGCTAATCTGCCCTATAGTTGCATAACAATCGATATCTATTAACCTTATCTCGCCTGACGGAAGCTTGATATGGGCGTATTTGTCTTCCTTAGCCATTATCTGGGCTGAAGAGCCTGCGCTGCGCACAATCTGGCCCCCCTTGCCTTTTGCTAATTCAATGTTATGAATCTGAGTACTTGGTGGTATCCGTCTTAGTGTTGTAGAATTACCTACCTTTATATCTGTCGCGTCTCCTGAGATAATACTGGCTCCTACTTCAAGGCCTGCCGGGCATATTATATAGCGTTTTTCCCCATCCTGATATTCGACTAAAGCTATTCTTGCGGAACGATTAGGATCATATTCTATCGTAAGCACATTAGCGGGCATATCATATTTATCCCTTTTAAAATCAATTATACGAAGGCGCCTTTTATGGCCGCCCCCTCTATGGCGCATTGTAACCCTGCCCGTACAATTTCTTCCCCCTTTGCCTCTCAATGCAACCGTTAAA
Source organism: uncultured Planctomycetia bacterium (assembly GCA_964493115.1). Lineage (GTDB taxonomy): Bacteria > Omnitrophota > Gorgyraeia > JABMRG01 > JABMRG01 > CAZBNF01. The sequence continues at coordinate 3,518 of CAZBNF010000072.1, forward strand.
GGCTTATATGGCCTATCTGTTGAAAGTTCCTCAAAAGAAGATACTGTAGTAAATCTCTGCGTAGGTGTTGTAGGTTTCCTTTGAATAAGTTTCATCTAATTTCCTTCCATGCAATTTAGCTCGTCGCCATCTCTATCGTATCGCCACTTTTAAGCGTAACTACTGCTTTTTTCCATGTTGATGTCTTGCCAAGCTTAAAACGAACCCGCTTCGGCTTAGGCTTAACATTTGATGTATTAACAGAAACAACGCCTACCTTGTATATTTCTTCAACAGCTTTCTTAATCTGTATTTTATTGGATCTTTTGCTGACCCAGAATATATACTTGTTTTCAGAAATGAGGCGTGTTCCCTTTTCTGTTCTTAACAGGCTTTTTACTATATCGTGCGGGCTATCGTACATTTTTATGCCACCTTCTTCTTGCTGCTGCTCTTAAGCTTTTTTGACGATTTCATCTCGCCTAAGCGTTTTTCTAATTTCTTTAAAGCCTTTTTTTCAAAAACAAGCTTATCCTTTACGAGTATATCATACGCATTTACATCTTCCACCCTTACAATATTCAAATTTCTAATATTTCTGCCTGACCTTAACAGATTAACCCCTGGCAGATCAGCCACAATTATAACTTTTTCAGCATTAATCTTTAAATTCTTTAAAATGGCGGACATATCCTTGGTCTTGTGAGAAGCGGGTGATATTTCATCAACTACAATGATATTCCCTTTATTGATCTTAGCGTTTATAGAAGATATCAATGCCTGTTTTTTAATCTTTTTAGGTAACTGATAGTGCCAGTCTTTTGGTATAGGTCCAAAAGTAACGCCTCCGCCTCTCCATAAAGGAGAACGTATACTCCCAGCGCGCGCTCTTCCCGTCCCTTTTTGTCTCCATGGCTTCTTACCGCCACCACGAACTTCCTCTCTTGTCTTTACCTTAGCGAAAGATTTACGCTGATTGGCAAGATACATAGTAACAGCCTGCTGGAGAAGGAATACGTTCACCTTAGAGCCAAATATTTTGTCGCTTAACTCCAGTACCTCTAATTTTTTGTTGCTCTTATCTACTACATCAATATTTGCCATTTATCACCTATTTCTTCATCATCTTCTTGCTCTGCTTAAGAGGATTTATCTTCTTAACAACACCACCCCCTGCAGGCTTCGGAAGTTTCTTCTTTTTCTTCTTCGATTTATTTATCACGAGATAATTGTTCTTTGCTCCAGGCACAGCACCCTTTAACAGGAGCAGATTATTTTCTTTATCAAGCTCAACCACTTCAAGGCCCTGAATAGTAAACCGCTTATTACCCATATGGCCCGCCATAGTTTTACCTTTTAAAACACGTGGCGGGTCTGTTACTCCGATAGAGCCGCCCGCCCTGTGAGACATAGAGCCATGTGACATCGGGCCACGGCTCCAGTTCCACCTTTTAACTCCGCCCTGAAAACCTTTTCCTATTGAAGTCCCTCTGACATCAACATATTCACCTTGCGTAAACATATCAACTGTAAGCACATCCGCAGGGTTAATCCCCTCTGTGCTGTCTACCAATATTTCCCGCACAAAAGACATAGGCGTTAAATTAGCCTTCTTGAACTTGCCCAGCAAGGGTTTGTTGAGGCGGCTTTCCTTTTTGTGGTCAAATCCAATCTGGACAGATTGATAACCGTCCTTTTGAATAGATTTAACCTGTATAACGACACAAGGGCCTGCCTCAATAACGGTCACAGGTATAAATTCGCCTGCTTTACCATAGATCTGTGTCATCCCTATCTTTTTGCCTAAAATTCCATTTATCATTTGTCTTCCCTGTTTACATTTTATAGTGCAGCTTATAATTTTCAATTATCCCCGATTTTTCGGGCATAAAATACTACTACGCATTTTACATAGCTGCCCGTTATCAGGCGTCTGTAAAATGCAACTTATTTTATTTCCACATCAACGCCCGCGGCAAGATCCAGTTTCTTTAATGCATCAATGGTCTTTGCATTAGGATCATAGATATCTATCAAGCGCTTATGTATCTTGATCTGATATTGATCTCTTGATTTTTTATCAATATGCGGCCCCCTTAGCACAGTATAATCTTCTCTTCTTGTCGGCAATGGTATCGGACCTATTACTTTAGCCCCTGTCCTTTTAGCGGTCTCTGTTATATCCGCTGTTGCCTGATCAAGTATCCTGTGGTCGTAGGCCTTAAGCCTTATTCTTATCTTCTGATCTGTCTTCAT
>CAZBNF010000073.1:0-5551 GCA_964493115.1 uncultured Planctomycetia bacterium
CAGCCTCGTTGATTGCCTGACTTATAAGAGACAGGTCTCGATCTTTTAACCCATTATAAAGCATCAAGACATACCCTGATAAGTCCTTGTCGTCATTATCCTTTAATGCCAAGGCGAGATTTTTCATATCTAGGCTTGTTATCGAGTCGGTTTTGCCTTCTGCAATATTTTTTATCAATATTATGAAATTCATTGAACCCAAACTGTCGGCAGGGTCAGTACTTTTGTTGCAAACTGACTCGTCATTTAGGGCTGCTGCCAGGTATGCCTGGAGCCCGTCTATCATACCGCTGTTTTCAATAAACCCTCTGGCTATGCTGACATTTTTTTGCAGCTCTTGATTAAATGCCTCCTCCGGGCTTACGGCTGCTTTAGTAGTGTTCGGACCTGCAACTGCCTGCCCTGACATCCTGTCTATAGAAACAGACGATAACAGCAAAATACCCAAAAAGATATAACAAAATTGCCTTAATCTTTCAGCGTATTTCATCCTGACCTCTCTTCTTTAATATTAATAATTAGAATGCGGTACAGTAGTATAAGTACTGGTGGTGGTGCTTTTTGTAAAAAATTTCTTATGCATCTTGCCGCTTGTATGCGCGGCAAATGAGATATCGTGGTAGAGTTCTGAGAAGATTCCGAGGGCAGCAACAGTACCTATACCCAGCTTAAGCATCTTCTCCTTGGATGCAAAACCATCCTCATCAAGCATAAAATCCTTCAGATGTTTATGGATCTTTTTAAATGAGCTGTTTTTTGAGTTCTCTTTCTTTTTCTTCATCTTTTTATGCCTCCTCTATCCATACCAATTAAGTGTACACCCATTTTTTAAAAATAGCAAGGGCCTTCTTGTCATTTGCGATTTTTTCAAATATATAGTCAAACTGAAAGTTTAGTACTTTATAAAGCGGAGTAAGGCATATCTTTGTAACAGGACTACGTTGATAACAGTAATTAAGCACAGGGCATGTCCCGGACCAGTTTTTATATGCTGAGGCATAATCCCATATATCCAATAATGATGCCTGGCAGGTGTAGAACGTATTTGGGCTGCTCATCAATTGAGGGTATGTATTTTCCATGACATTACCCAGCTTGAATATATCCTCGCCTAACATCCTTGCTTCATCGCAGGGATAGACATCACCTGAAGGGGTAAAAGCAAGGGTTGAACGGCCCCCTCCGCAGGGAGACGATATATCCACATAAAACGGGTCTTTTTTGTTAAGCACCTTTTGCAGTATAACATACGCTATACGTTCCTTAATGTCTATGCCTTTTGAATTCAGATATAATATATAATCCATGGACCTAGACCAGAAGTTGTTGAATTCATCCGGCGTATAACCCAACCTATTCCACCCAGCATGGGCCATGCCCAGCTTGTTCATATAGCGAAGGGCTATTGTATTCTCACCCCATTTTACATACTCATCTATAATCTCTCTATAGTACGGGAAACTATACCTGGTAATTGTCGGCAGGAGATCGAATAATTTATAATTATTCCTTTTCAATAATTTCAATGCCTTAACCGTAAGATTATAGCTTCCTATTGCCTTTTTTTCATTTAGTATCCGGCTCTTATCATGTACCTTACGGGGCCCGTCCAGAGAAACACAGATACTGGCTTTGTGCTTTTTTAAAAAATCGATCTTTTCCTTTGTCAGTAAAAGACCGTTCGTGACAAGACTGACATGCAGGTCTTTATTGCCCTTGCTAAGCTTTTTTGAATTTTTTATCAGGTATTCTATTACCGGCCAATTAAGAAGAGGCTCGCCCCCCTGAAATTCAAGCGTGCCTGATCTGTTTCGGGTGGAAAGTATGATATCTAGTGTTTTGGCAGCAACCTCAAGACTCATATCCTGTCCTGGCCCGGCTTTGCTCTGGCAATAAGAGCATTTGAGATTGCACTTAGTGGTTACTACTATTATGAACAGGCTTACATCTGTAAATAAATTACCATTGAGTTGCCTGTAGTCTTCCAGTACCTTTTTAAAATTATCCTGTGCAACAACTATGCCGCTGTCCTTCAGGCGATTGAATAAACCGGAATTCTCTTCGATCTGGAACCGTTGAAATCGCCTGAATTCATCATCTCTCAGGATAGCCCAGCTGCCGAGAAGGGTGCTTATCAGATAAAAATCGCTCTTCTTTGATACATTATATGGTAATATTGCCCAGTTATTTTTTGTCTTCATTCTTTGCCCTGACTGCCCAAAACAGATAATTTACCCATTTAAGCGCCTCTGATATCTTCGGAGTCTTAAGTTCTAATTCTTTGTATCCTCTATGCCGAGTGAGCAGATTAACCTGAAAAGGTGAACCTTTGACTGCTTCTTTAATTGCAGAAGCAGGATAAAGGACTTCATTGACTTTTAATATAAACCTATTTCTTTTTCTTTGAAGTGGTAGTTTCACCCTCTTCATCCTCCAACTCTTTTATAAGCTGTGTTATCTCTTTCTCCTCTGCCTCCTGTGCAAGGGATGGGCTGGCTGAGAACAGGGCCCTTTGCATAAGAACCTTTATTACCTCCGAATTGGCCTTTAGGCGCCAGAAATAATGGGAATAGTTTAAAAGCTCATTGTAAAAATCCAGCGCCAGTTTTTTCAGGTTGCATCCCTGCCTCTGCGGATAAAGATAGACTAAAAAATCATGCTTTTCTTTATCCAGCATTATATATGCGCGGTCAAAAAATGTATACCCTGCAGCATATATACTGGGAAGCGAATATACCTTTGAATTAACCGTAAGCCTCACACAATCATTGGATACTTTGAAAAAATCATTTTTTTCTTTCATCTTTACCTTCCTCTTATTTTTATAACCTATTCCTTGGTAGCAATTATATAACCTTCGACTGGCAATATACTGTCCATTATTTCCGCTCCCCCAGCAACAAGCGGATTTACTACCTTCGCAGGTTCTTGTACATAAAAAGTTGAATCAGCGACGCCAACCGCAGCATAACCCGCAGGAAGATATGTTACTATAGAAGCCGCCTTGGATGCAAAACCATCCTCATCAAGCATAAAATCCTTCAGATGTTTATGGATCTTTTTAAATGAGCTGTTTTTTGAGTTCTCTTTCTTTTTCTTCATCTTTTTATGCCTCCTCTATCCATACCAATTAAGTGTACACCCATTTTTTAAAAATAGCAAGGGCCTTCTTGTCATTTGCGATTTTTTCAAATATATAGTCAAACTGAAAGTTTAGTACTTTATAAAGCGGAGTAAGGCATATCTTTGTAACAGGACTACGTTGATAACAGTAATTAAGCACAGGGCATGTCCCGGACCAGTTTTTATATGCTGAGGCATAATCCCATATATCCAATAATGATGCCTGGCAGGTGTAGAACGTATTTGGGCTGCTCATCAATTGAGGGTATGTATTTTCCATGACATTACCCAGCTTGAATATATCCTCGCCTAACATCCTTGCTTCATCGCAGGGATAGACATCACCTGAAGGGGTAAAAGCAAGGGTTGAACGGCCCCCTCCGCAGGGAGACGATATATCCACATAAAACGGGTCTTTTTTGTTAAGCACCTTTTGCAGTATAACATACGCTATACGTTCCTTAATGTCTATGCCTTTTGAATTCAGATATAATATATAATCCATGGACCTAGACCAGAAGTTGTTGAATTCATCCGGCGTATAACCCAACCTATTCCACCCAGCATGGGCCATGCCCAGCTTGTTCATATAGCGAAGGGCTATTGTATTCTCACCCCATTTTACATACTCATCTATAATCTCTCTATAGTACGGGAAACTATACCTGGTAATTGTCGGCAGGAGATCGAATAATTTATAATTATTCCTTTTCAATAATTTCAATGCCTTAACCGTAAGATTATAGCTTCCTATTGCCTTTTTTTCATTTAGTATCCGGCTCTTATCATGTACCTTACGGGGCCCGTCCAGAGAAACACAGATACTGGCTTTGTGCTTTTTTAAAAAATCGATCTTTTCCTTTGTCAGTAAAAGACCGTTCGTGACAAGACTGACATGCAGGTCTTTATTGCCCTTGCTAAGCTTTTTTGAATTTTTTATCAGGTATTCTATTACCGGCCAATTAAGAAGAGGCTCGCCCCCCTGAAATTCAAGCGTGCCTGATCTGTTTCGGGTGGAAAGTATGATATCTAGTGTTTTGGCAGCAACCTCAAGACTCATATCCTGTCCTGGCCCGGCTTTGCTCTGGCAATAAGAGCATTTGAGATTGCACTTAGTGGTTACTACTATTATGAACAGGCTTACATCTGTAAATAAATTACCATTGAGTTGCCTGTAGTCTTCCAGTACCTTTTTAAAATTATCCTGTGCAACAACTATGCCGCTGTCCTTCAGGCGATTGAATAAACCGGAATTCTCTTCGATCTGGAACCGTTGAAATCGCCTGAATTCATCATCTCTCAGGATAGCCCAGCTGCCGAGAAGGGTGCTTATCAGATAAAAATCGCTCTTCTTTGATACATTATATGGTAATATTGCCCAGTTATTTTTTGTCTTCATTCTTTGCCCTGACTGCCCAAAACAGATAATTTACCCATTTAAGCGCCTCTGATATCTTCGGAGTCTTAAGTTCTAATTCTTTGTATCCTCTATGCCGAGTGAGCAGATTAACCTGAAAAGGTGAACCTTTGACTGCTTCTTTAATTGCAGAAGCAGGATAAAGGACTTCATTGACTTTTAATATAAACCTATTTCTTTTTCTTTGAAGTGGTAGTTTCACCCTCTTCATCCTCCAACTCTTTTATAAGCTGTGTTATCTCTTTCTCCTCTGCCTCCTGTGCAAGGGATGGGCTGGCTGAGAACAGGGCCCTTTGCATAAGAACCTTTATTACCTCCGAATTGGCCTTTAGGCGCCAGAAATAATGGGAATAGTTTAAAAGCTCATTGTAAAAATCCAGCGCCAGTTTTTTCAGGTTGCATCCCTGCCTCTGCGGATAAAGATAGACTAAAAAATCATGCTTTTCTTTATCCAGCATTATATATGCGCGGTCAAAAAATGTATACCCTGCAGCATATATACTGGGAAGCGAATATACCTTTGAATTAACCGTAAGCCTCACACAATCATTGGATACTTTGAAAAAATCATTTTTTTCTTTCATCTTTACCTTCCTCTTATTTTTATAACCTATTCCTTGGTAGCAATTATATAACCTTCGACTGGCAATATACTGTCCATTATTTCCGCTCCCCCAGCAACAAGCGGATTTACTACCTTCGCAGGTTCTTGTACATAAAAAGTTGAATCAGCGACGCCAACCGCAGCATAACCCGCAGGAAGATATGTTACTATAGAAGCCGCCGTATACTTAACATAGATAGTAAAACCTACCCAGGCATTTATGTCACCTGCTGTATATACTGTATCACTCATAGTATCCGGATCGTATATAGTAAATGTGTTTATTGTTACGCCGTCGTTTGATATTACAGACTTGACCGGAAAAAGAATCCTGCCATTAGACGCGATGCGCATAACCTCAGTTGCACCAGCATTAGTGTTACCTGTATAAAATCCTATGCAGCCTC
>CAZBNF010000074.1:0-5463 GCA_964493115.1 uncultured Planctomycetia bacterium
ATTATGAACATATGTTCATAACCTGAGAATATTATGCGACCAAAAAAGACACGATGGGTTAAATGTGAACCCGGAGAAAGATGTTTTAGGCCACAGTGTAAACCATTCGATCAATTAGATGGTATATGTATGACTTTAGATGAATTTGAGGCAGTAAGATTAGCTGATTATGAAGGGTTAAAGCAGGAAGGAGCGGCAAAGAGACTAAAAATATCCCGGCCTACCTTTTCAAGAATAATCGCTTCTGCTCATCATAAGATAGCAGATGCATTTGTAAATATAAAAGCAATAAGGATAGAAGGTGGATGCTGTAAAATTACAAGGAGGAATAAATGAATAAGCCAGAAAAGAAAAAAAGTTTTTTTGGTAAGCTGATTGAGAAGTTAGATAAAAAAATGGAAGAAAAGGCAAAAGCAAAACCTTGCTGCGAAAGTAAAGATAAGGATAAAAATAAGTCATGTTGCAGCTGACAGTAGATTGGTTAGTTTATTCATGTCTTGGGTTTGATGCAGATTCCATGCTAGGAGGGGTAGTAAATTTCTTTTTATACGACTCCGTAAAGATACTTTTACTGCTCTTTTTTATGATAGCAGCTATTGGATTTATCCGAACTTATATATCCCAAAATAAGATAAAAGAATGGATTGCCAGGAAGGGAGTTTTTGGAAATTTGTTTGCCTCATTTTTTGGTTCCATAACTCCATTCTGTTCGTGCTCATCAATACCTATTTTTCTAAGCTTCTTAGAGGCCGGTATCCCGTTGGGAGTTACATTCTCATTTTTGATAACTTCACCCTTAATTAACGAGTACTTAGTAATAGTAATGCTTGGTTTCTTTGGTTGGAAAATTACGCTTTTTTATGTGTTAAGCGGAATTACAATAGGTGTTATCTCAGGTATTATATTGGGCAGAATGGGCCTGGAGAAGTATCTTGTAAAAGGGCTGGTTATAGAGGATAAACAAGCCCTTAAAGAGAGGGTTTACAAAAGCATAAAAGAAAGAATACTTTTTGGAATAGACGAGGCAAAATCAATTACCAAAAAACTGTGGCTATGGGTGTTGCTAGGCGTGGGCATAGGTTCTGTTATCCATAATTATGTTCCGCAGGAAACAATGCAGTTTATCATAAGTAAAGCAGGCCCATTTTCGGTTCCTATTGCAGCCATATTGGGTGTGCCGATGTATGGGAGCTGTGCAGCAATTGTGCCAATAGCAGTGGTTTTGTTCAGAAAAGGTGTCCCGTTAGGAACAGCATTAGCTTTTATGATGGCAACAGCTGCCTTAAGTTTTCCTGAAGCGGTAATCTTAAGAAGAGCAATGAAACTACAGTTGATAGCAATCTTCTTTGGAGTAACAACAGTAGCTATCATTATTACAGGCTATTTGTTCAATATGCTTCAATCGATAATGTAAGGTTGTTGCCCTATGGTGTCGATAGAGTAACTAAAAGGAAAATATGAAAATTGAAATTCTTGGAATGGGATGTCCTAAGTGTAAAATACTTTATGAAAACGCGAAAAAGGCGGTTGAGGAAAAAAATATTGAAGCCGAAGTTGTAAAGGTTGAAGACCTGGATAAGATTACAACGTACGGGGTTATGATGACACCTGCCATTGTAATAGATGGTGATGTTAAGTCTTCGGGCAAGGTCTTAACATCGGAGGAGATTAAAAAATGGTTAAATTAAGAAAGATTTTTGCTATAGGTATATTTACAGTTTGTTTCTTAGCTAGCTCGATTATATCATTTGCTTCTGATAATAAAGTTGTTGCTTATTATTTTCATAGTAATTTACGTTGTCCAACTTGTCGTGCAATGGAAAAATATACTAAAGAAGCTATCGAAGGCAATTTTAAGGATGACCTTGCTTCGGGAAGGCTGGTATTTAAGGCAATAAATATTGATGCCAAAGGCAACGCGCATTATATAAACGATTACCAGCTTTATACGAAATCCCTTGTAGTTTCAAAAGTAGTGGATGACAAGGAGGTAGAGTACAAGAATCTTGCAAAGATATGGGAATACGCAAGGAATAAAGATAAATTTTTAGATTATGTTACAAGTGAAATAAAAGATTATTTGAAGGAATAACAATCGATGGTTGAGATTATACTAGTTTGTATGTCTGCCCTGTGGTTTGGGATACTCACCTCGATAAGCCCCTGCCCATTGGCAACCAACATAGCGGCTATATCTTTTTTGTCTAAAAAGATAAATCATTCAAAGCTAGTATTATGGTCAAGCGTTGCTTATATATTGGGTAGAATGATTGCATATGCCATTTTAGGCGTAGTAATCATAGCATCCCTAGTTAATGTGCCTGCAATAGCAAGCTTCCTGCATGAATACATGAACAAAATTTTAGGTCCAATCTTAATTATAACAGGATTATTTTTATTGGATGTAATAAAAGTTAATGTTAGTGTTTTTTCAATATCCCATAAGAAGCAGACCATGTTAGCAGAATCAGGTGCAATGGGCGCATTCCTACTTGGAACTATTTTCGCTCTTTCCTTTTGCCCTATTGCCGCGGCATTATTTTTTGGAAGCCTAATTCCACTGGCACTAAAGAGTAATTACGGAATTATTTTACCTCTTATTTATGGAATAGGCACTGGAATGCCAGTCGCTGTCTTTGCTATAGGTATTACTCTGAGTGTTCAGTCACTTTCACGCTGGTTTCATAGATTTGCTGAATTTGAGGTCTATACAAGAAAAATTACAGGTGCTGTATTTATCCTGGCAGGATTGTACTTTGCCTGGTGTTATATTGTTGCTCCTTTAGTATCCTAGACAGGATAAAACAGTGGCGGGTATATAAACATGAGAAACCCCTATGCGATTTTAGCCCTCTACTTTGAAAATTATTAAACTATAAAATGTCAAAAAAGGAGGGTATTCATGTCCATTATTAACGAATTCAAGGAGTTTGCGGTAAAGGGTAATGCTATAGACATGGCAGTCGGCATTATAGTAGGAGCCTCATTCAGTAAGATAGTCAATTCATTAGTCAATGATGTAATAATGCCGCCTATAGGGGTGCTTATTGGGGGCACAGATTTTAGCAATTTGAAATTAGTGCTTAAGGCGGCTGTGTCAGATAAGCCTGAAGTGGTATTAAGTTATGGCCTGTTTATAAACAACGTAATAAATTTTCTGATAGTCGCGTTTTCTATATTTCTGGTAGTAAAGGGCATCAATCATTTAAAGCAGGCTATGCCTGTGAAGAAAAAGTAGGCCTTTTTATGCTTTGTAAAAGTAAATGGTATTACGCAACTATGTGTTTCGAGACATATTAAGAAGTTGATAAAATCAGATAGAAACAAGCTATGCAAATAGAGGGATATTTATATGAACAAGGAAAGAGGGCTGTCGCTATTTGAGCGATATCTGACTTTTTGGGTAATTTTTTGTGTAGGCTTAGGCATTGCCTTAGGCAGAATAGCTCCTGGTATTGCGAAGTATCTCGATGGGTTTTCAATATTTGTTAATGGTGCCCCTGTAATATCTATTCCAATCGCGATCTGTCTGTTTTTTATGATCTATCCCATAATGGTTAAGATTGACTTCGCAGAAGTTATAAGGGCAGGCAAGTCTCCAAAACCTGTAGCCCTTACGTTGATAGTTAATTGGTTGATTAAACCTTTTACCATGTATGCAATAGCGTTTATTTTTCTTGGGGTTTTGTTTAGATCCTTTATCGGAGTAGATGCAGTTGACTTTGTAAAGCTTCCTCCTGGAGCTGACTGGATGATTGGAACAACGCATGGTTCTGGCATTATTGTGCTCCATGAAGGAATAAAAAGCTTGCAGGTTCCGCTTTGGCGCAGTTATTTTGCAGGATGTATTTTGCTGGGCATCGCACCATGTACTGCGATGGTGCTTGTTTGGGGCTTTCTTGCCAAGGGGAATGATGGCCATACGCTTGTTATGGTTGCTATCAATTCATTAACCATGCTTTTTTTGTATGGCTTACTTGGTGGATTTCTTCTTGGGGTAGGGAGAATGCCTGTTCCTTGGCAGGCGCTGCTGCTTTCAATTACTGTATATGTTGCATTGCCACTTATTGCCGGGTATCTGTCAAGAAAATGGATTATATTGTATAAAGGAGTGGAATGGTTTGATAAAAAATTTCTCCATCTATTAACGCCTGTTTCAATCACAGCGCTTTTATTTACGCTTGTTCTTTTGTTTTCTCTTAAAGGAAATATTATATTGAGCCGGCCTCTTACCATTCTCTGGATAGCGGTGCCTCTTTTTATACAGACATGTCTTATTTTTGGAATAACCTATTGGCTGGCAAATAAAATAGGTTTAAGATATGAGGATGCCGCCCCTTCCGCAATGATTGGCGCAAGTAATCACTTTGAGGTCGCTATAGCAACAGCAACCATGCTTTTTGGGCTTTCGTCGGGCGCAGCCCTAGCGACAGTTGTTGGCGTGCTGATAGAGGTGCCTGTAATGCTTATGCTGGTAAAATTTTGCTTAAAGACGCGACACTGGTTTAGGCAGGCTTAATAATTAATTAGGGACAGCTACCAATTAAAGTAAGGCAAATTATCTATTTTAAAAAACAGGGTACACTGTCCTATTCAACTGCCAGACACTTTCCCGATTGGTTTTGAAAACGTCTCTATGGTATAGGGTTTAGGACCTGCTGAAGCCGCGTTAGATTTTTTTGGAAAATGCTAGATATGGGCTGTCCATTCAAGGCATTTTTTGTTATAATAAGCGGAATATGATGATTAAAAGAATCCTACATGAATTAAAGGAACATTCACCGTTCACGCTTTTCGGGGCCTTGACAGGTATTATCCTGATGATGGTTTTTCGTAACATGCCCCATGAAGTTGCGCACACTCTGTTCTATGTATTTCACCCTCTTCATATATGCTTAAGCGCAGTGGTAACAACGGCACTTTATCGAATGTATCTTTTGGATGAAACGCCCGGCATAAAGATGTTCTTGAAAGTGCTGGTAGTCGGGTTTGTAGGTTCTGTAGCCATAGGTACATTGAGTGATTCGTTGATTCCGTTTTGGGGCGAGACCCTTCTTGGTATGCCCAACCGCCATGTCCATATTGGTTTTATTGAAAAATGGTGGCTGATAAATCCGCTTGCTATTATCTTTATTATTATTGCTTACAAAAAGCCGGCAACAAAACTTCCCCATGCAGGCCATGTCCTTATAAGCACATGGGCTTCGCTGTTTCATATGCTTATGGCAGCTGATCCTAAACATGCTGTCCCATATTTCGGCATATTTGTTTTTTTATTTTTAGCGGTCTGGCTGCCATGCTGTTTTAGCGATATCATTTTTCCGTTATTGTTTGTCGGAAATAAAAAAAATATCGTTAAATGCGGGCATATTAGTATACAAAAATAGTCTACTTGCTACCTAAGTTATCCGTTGCTTGATTAACCTTGACGTTTAAGGCTGTGTGTGTTATACAGACATTACG
>CAZBNF010000075.1:0-5361 GCA_964493115.1 uncultured Planctomycetia bacterium
AGATATGGTGCAGTCTGCTGGTGATGCCAAGGTAATTATAGCAGGCGGGGTGTCATCTGTTGACGATATAATCATGCTAAAAGAAATATCCAGGCACAAGAAAAACCTGTACGGAGTTATAACCGGGAAGGCTATTTATGAAGGAAAGCTTAATTTAGCCGATGCTATAAAAACAGCAAAGGAAAAATAATATGCTCACCAAAAGAATCATACCATGCCTTGATGTAAAAGACGGAAGAGTGGTCAAGGGTGTCAAATTTGTTGATTTAAAAGACGCAGGCGATCCTGCTGAAATAGCTTATTCTTATGATAAGGAAGGGGCTGATGAGATAGTTTTTCTGGATATAACAGCAAGCCACGAAGAGAGGCCGATATTCATAGATGTTGTAAAACGCACAGCCAAAGACGTGTTTATGCCTCTAACAGTAGGCGGCGGCATAGCAAGATTAGAGACAATAGAAAGCCTGTTAAAGGCAGGAGCAGACAAGGTATCAATAAATACAATAGCTGTGCATGATCCTAATTTTATCAAAGAGGCATCAAGGCGATTTGGTACGCAATGCATTGTTGTTGCTATCGATGCAAAGCGCATGGGAGATAAATGGGAAGTATTTACACATGGCGGCAGAAAGCCAACAGGTCTCGATGCAGTCGAGTGGGCAAAGAAAGTAGCTGATTTTGGTGCAGGTGAGATCTTATTGACAAGTATGGATTGCGATGGAACTAAAAACGGATATGATATCGAGCTTACGCGTGCTGTATCAGAAGCAGTTAGCATACCCGTTATTGCATCAGGCGGCGCAGGCACCTTAGAGCATTTGTATGAGGCATTAACAAAGGGAAAAGCAGATGCCGTGCTGGCAGCAAGCATATTTCATTTTAAGGAATTTACAATAAAAGAAGCAAAAGAGTATTTAAAAGAAAAAGGAGTACCAGTAAGGCTATGAAATGGATAGATAATCTAAAGTTCAAGGATGGTCTTATACCTGTAGTAACACAGGATTACAAGACAGGCGAAGTGTTAATGGTAGCATACATGAATAAAGAGGCTGTAAAAAAGAGTATCGAAACAAAGAAGTGCACATACTACAGCCGCTCAAGAAAAAAGATGTGGATCAAGGGAGAGCAGTCTGGCCATATACAGAAGATAAAGTCGATATTTACAGACTGTGATATGGATTGCCTGCTTATAAAGATAGCACAAATTGGCGCGGCATGCCACACAGGCTATAGAAGCTGCTTTTACCGCCAGATCAAAGCAGGCAGGCTTATAACAAAAGGTAAAAGAGTGTTTGATCCTAAAAAGGTTTATTGATTTAGTTCATAGTTCATTGCTGAAAGCAAATATGTATTATCCAGAAAGAAAAGATTTTATAAAATTATCTAAAAAAGGCAATGTTATCCCTGTCTATAAGGAGATATCTGCTGATTTTGATACGCCTTTGTCTGCTTTCTTAAAGATAGATGACAAAAGGCACTCATTTCTATTTGAATCTGTCGAAGGCGGTGAAAAGATCGGCCGCTACTCTTTTTTAAGCTCAAACCCTTCCGCAGTTATTGAACATAAAGATGGTATTACCAGGATAAAAGAGAGAGGAAAGCCTGTTACAGCCAAAAGATCTGATCCGCTTTTTGAGATCGAAAAGTTCATGAAGCAGTTTAAGTTTGTAAAGGTAGATGGCCTTCCAAGATTCTGCGGAGGCCTTGTCGGCTATGTAGGTTATGATATTGTTCGCTTTATTGAAAATATACCAGATACATGTAAGGATGATCTAGATCTTCCAGATCTCAGGCTTATGCTTACAGATACCATTCTTGTATTTGACCGCGTAAGCCATACGATTAAAGTTGTATCAAATGCTCATGTAAAAGGTAGTTCATCAGCATCTGTAGAGCGTGCATATAAGAGTGCGATAAAGCAGGTAGATGATATTATACAAAAGCTGGAAAAACCCCTTGTGCAAAAGCTGGGGCCTATTGAGCAAAATGCCAAAGATATCCAGTTTAAGTCAAATGTAAAGAAGCAGGATTTTAAAAGAAGTGTATTAAAAGCAAAACGATATATTAAGAGCGGCGATATTATACAGGTAGTGCTATCACAAAGATTTCAATCAGATTTTAAAGGCGATCCAATAAACGCCTACAGGGCCTTGCGTTCAATAAATCCATCGCCTTACATGTTCTATCTCTCATTCAAGGATTTTAAGCTGGTCGGTTCTTCACCAGAGATAATGGTAAGAGCAGAAGATGGCACTGCAGAAGTAAGGCCTATTGCAGGAACAAGGCCTAGAGGCAAGGATGATAAAGATGATAAGGCTATGGAGAAAGAGCTTTTAAACGATCCAAAAGAACGAGCAGAACATCTTATGTTGGTCGATCTTGGCCGCAATGATCTAGGCCGTGTATGCAAACCAGGAAGCGTAAAAGTTAATGATCTTATGACAATAGAGAGATATTCACATGTAATGCATATTGTAAGTGATTGCACAGGAGAGCTTTTGCCAAATTCAGATGCTATTTCGCTGCTTAAGGCGTCATTTCCCGCAGGCACGGTAGCAGGCGCCCCAAAGATTCGAGCTATGGAGATAATAGATGAGCTTGAAAAGGTAAAAAGAGGCCCATATGCTGGATGCGTTGGATATGTTTCATTTTCAGGTAATCTTGATACATGCATAACAATCCGCACTATATTATTAAAAGGTAGTAAAGCATACGTTCAGGCTGGCGCTGGGATAGTAGCAGACTCTGTTCCGGAAAAAGAGTATCAGGAGATTGTAAATAAAGCTAAGGCAATGTTTAAGGCTTTAGCTATTGCAAAGGCGGCAAGAAAAATATGATATTATTAATAGATAATTACGATTCGTTTACATACAACCTTGTGCAGTATTTTGGTGCCTTAGGTGTAAAATTAAAAATTTATAGAAATGATAAGATAGCCCTATCGCAGGCTAAAGAGCTTAAACCTACCCATATAGTTATATCGCCTGGACCTGGAAGGCCTGATGATGCCGGGATATCCAAGAAACTTATAAAGGAATTTTGTGATAAGGTGCCGATATTAGGGGTTTGTCTTGGCCATCAGTGTATTGGTGAGGTGTTTGGCGGGAAGATAATCGGTGCTAAGAGACTCATGCATGGAAAGACATCAAAGATTTACCATAATAAGAAAGAGATCTTTAAGTCGATCAAGAACCCTTTTGATGCTACACGCTATCATTCATTGATAGTTGAGAGAAAGAGCCTGCCCAAATGTTTTGATATTATAGCGCAGACAAAAGAAAAAGAGATTATGGCAATAAAACACAAGGAACATCCTGTATGGGGCGTACAGTTTCATCCGGAGTCGATTTTAACTACCGAGGGCATGAAGATATTGCGGAACTTTATCCGCATAAAAGGTAGAGGTAAAGGTAGAGGTAGAGGTAAAGAATGATACGAGAGGCGATTATAAAAGTTGTAGAAGGAAAGGACCTGTCTTCTAAAGAGATGGACGGAGTCTTTACAGAGATAATGTCAGGCTCTGCTGAACCTGCGCAGATAGCCTCTTTCATAACAGCCCTGCGCTTTAAGGGCGAGACAGTAAATGAGATTACGGCTGCAGCAAAGGTCATGAGAAAGTTTGCCGCAAACATAGATGTCCGTTCAAGCGTTGATATTGACAGGGATGAGATAAACATAGAAAAAGAAACCATACTTGATACCTGCGGTACAGGAGGCACAGGCACAAATACATTCAACATATCTACTACAGTTGCCTTTGTGGTGGCGGGTTGCGGCGTAAAGGTTGCAAAGCATGGGAATCGTTCTGCGTCAAGTGCATGCGGTTCTGCTGATGTGCTTGAGGCGCTGGGCGTTGACATCAATCTTTCGCCCAAAGAGGTGAAAGGATGCATTAAGAGTATTGGGATTGGTTTTATGTATGCCCCTGTATTCCACAAGGCAATGAAGTACGCTGTGCCTGTAAGGCGGGCAATAGGCATAAGAACAATATTTAATTTACTAGGGCCTTTGTCGAATCCAGCTAATGCTACATGCCAGGTGTTAGGGGTCTATGATAAAGACCTTACCCCTGTTATGGCAAAGGTATTGGGAATGCTTAAGCTAAAAAGAGCATTTGTAGTACATGGCCTGGATGTGCTTGATGAAATATCAATAACAGGCCCTACCCAGGTTTCAGAGCTTAAGTCAGGAAAGGTTAGGACCTATAGAATAACGCCCGAACAATTTGGGCTTAAAAGGTCAACACTTAAAGCCATAGCAGGAGGAGATGCTAAAAAAAATGCAGAGATAGCCCTCTCTGTTTTAATGGGACGTAAAGGCCCGAAGCGCGATGTGGTGCTTCTTAATGCGGCGTACGCTCTTTTAGCCTCGGCAGCAGCAAAAAACACCAATAGCGCGATTGCCCTTGCAGAGAGATCGATCGATTCTGGCAGAGCGATGGAAAAGCTTAACAAACTTAAGAATTTTAAGCATATATGATATTATCTGATATTATAAAATCAAAAAGGGCTTATATAGAGCAGGTTAAAAAGGATACTTCGCTTGAATATTTAAAGCATCGTTTCTTAAGAAAAAACATTAAAACAAGAAACTTTAAGCTTGCCATAAGCCAGGGCCGTGATATAAATATTATTGCCGAAATAAAACAGGCCTCACCTACAAGGGGCATTATAAGAAAAGATTTTGATGTAAGAAAAATCGCCACAGAATACCAGATAAACGGCGCTTGCGCTATATCTGTATTAACAGATGAGAAGTTTTTTAAAGGAAAGCTCGAGTATATTAAAGAGGTTAAGGCAGTCACAAGCCTGCCTGTGTTAAGAAAAGATTTTATAATTGACGAGTATCAGGTCTATGAGTCCGCCATTTGCGGAGCCGACGCGATACTCCTTATTACTGATATCTTATCTAAAGAAGAGATAGTAAGGCTGTCTTCCTTGGCAAAGTCGCTTGATATGGCTGTTTTATGCGAGGCCCACAGCGAAGGAGAGATTGAAAAGGCAGTAAGCGCCAGGCAGGATATAATAGGCATAAACAACAGGGACCTCGGCACATTTAAGCTCAGTTTAAGCACTACGGAAAACCTTATAGGGCTTATCCCTGAAGGGAAGATTATAGTAAGTGAAAGCGGGATCCATTCGCGGGCAGACGTGATGTTTTTAAAGAGTATAGGAGTAAACGCTGTTCTCGTGGGTGAGGCCCTTATGGAGGCTGAAGATATAGGCCAAAAGCTAAGAGAGCTTACGGGTAGGTAGAGGTATAGGTAAAGGTAGAGAGGTAGAGAGGTGGAGAGCAGGGTTAAGGTTAAGATATGCGGGATTACAAACTTAGAGGATGCCCTTTGCGCGCAGGAGTCGGGTG
>CAZBNF010000076.1:0-5337 GCA_964493115.1 uncultured Planctomycetia bacterium
TAAGGATAGCCTCTTTAATCCATGACATCGGAAAGATAAGCGTACCTACTGAAATACTAAGCAAGCCCGCCACATTATCTGATATAGAATTCAATCTAATAAAAGGACATTCCCAAATAGGATATGATATCTTAAAAGCGATAGATTTTTCCTATCCCGTAGCAAACATTGTCCTTCAACATCATGAAAAGATTGATGGTTCAGGATATCCCAATAATTTGAAAGGGGATAAAATTCTCCTGGAAGCCAGAATAATCTGTGTAGCTGATGTAGTAGAGGCGATGTCTTCTCATCGACCTTATAGACCATCTCTAGGAATAAATGCAGCCTTGGAGGAAATCTCTAAAAATAGAGGCGTCCTCTATGATCCGGAAGTGGTAGATATTTGTCTTAAATTATTTAAAGAAAAAGAATTTAAGTTTGAATAGACAAAAGCGTTTAAAATTAAGATGAGACAAGGGGACGTTTCGTTTGTCACATAAAATGCCTTTAGCCGATAGAGCTAAGTTAATTAAAGATATGTACCAGGAAACTGGCGTGAGCATCAGAGAGCTAAGCAGGGGGATGGGAAGAAGTATTATAGGGAGAGCTGTTAAAATGTGACAAACGAAACGTCCCCTTGTCTTTCCTTAAAGGAAGACCTCGTAAAAGGGAAAGCTAAGTCCTAGAAAAAATTAAAGGGAAAGAGGAAAAGTGATATTGCAAGACTTGAATTCACAAGACCTCCAAAACTTTATGATTTCTGAGGCTTTATATGAGAATAAAAAATTAAAAAAAAAGAAAGGAATAAAAATGTATATGAAAAAAATTACCTACCTATTTGTTTTTCTGCTTATTGTACTGTCTGTTGGCGTCTCCGGTGTGATGGCTCAACCCATACAACCATCAGGCGAAGCCATTGGCTCGGATGATCAAGGCAATGTTATCTACCAAGTCCAGGCGAATGGAATAAAAATAGGTTACAAATTAATTGGCTCAGGTGAGCCACTCGTGATGATCATGGGATTGGGCGGAACAATGGAGGATTGGCCTAAAGAGGTCATCGAAGCGTTATCAAAGAAATATCAATTAATTCTACTGGACAACCGGGGCATGGGATATACCACAGCCAATGACGTAACTTTTACCAGTGAATTATTTGCGGTTGATGTCGTTAGCCTTCTTGACATCCTCAAAGTAAAAAAGACTAATGTGCTTGGGTTTTCCATGGGTAGCACTATCACCCAAGTATTATTACTGGAATATTCGCAGCGACTCAATAAAGCAATTGTCTATGCATCCTCTACAGATGGAAGCGATGTTGTTAAAGCTTTGAAAGAGGTAGTAATTGATGATCCAATCGTATCGCGACAAATTGAAGCTACCACCCTTTGGAGGACTCCCCTGGACAAAATGTCTTCCGTTACCAATGATGTTATGTTCATAGTCGGAACTTCGGATACCACGGTGGGGATAGAAAGTTCAAAAACGTTAGCTTCGACAGTTCCGGGAGCATGGCTGGTTCAATTTAAGAATGCAACACATGTTTTGATGTGTGAAGCTCCCGTCGAATTTACCAAGATTGTTTTAGCTTTCCTGGATATTAATATGACGGTTGAGTAAAGTGTAAGGAGTCTTCATATTTGACATAAGCTTACTAACTCTTTAGCATAAGATTGGCTTATGTCAAATGTTGAGACCCCCCAAAAACAAGGGGACGGTTCTTTGTTTGACAATCCCCGATTACCCTTAGCAAAACAAACCTTTATCAGGATGATGATTATGCCGGGTGAGTAATTGGGATAAGAAAAGTAAAATATATCATATCATAATAGAAGTATAAGCTAATTAAGATATTTGTAGATGGTGCGGATTATGAAAAATGAATTCTAAAAATATTTAAAAGAAGTGGATGGAAACTCATTCATGACATTAGTTGGATCGACAGGATTTATACTAAATGTTATTTTTGTAGTTTGAAACAAAGAACCGTCCCTCTGTTTCCAAAGAACCGTCCCCTTGTTTCAAACACCAAGCTGATAAATGCTTACGGATTCTGACTTGAATGTAAACTGGTTAATTTTCTTTGCCATCATTTCTTTAGGATAACTTTGGCCTATAAACTTTTGCAACATCGAGCACCGTATGACCGGGATCGAGTAAGATGTCAATAGCGGTCATCGCTACTGGCTTGAAACCCCAAGTCCAGCGCATCAGTTTCCGTCTTGCAATTGCATGATGGTGGAAGGCCATTATCGCGAATTGCTGCGAATTCGGCTTTGGCAGCCTCCATATCTGCGAGGAAAGTGGGATCTGCGTGCAACCTTGACACGGTGGCTGCGCCCATAAAACGACCCCAAATAGTATCACTATACCAATGATGGTTACATACGATGCGGCTCTCGCCAAAAGCCCTGCCCCGGTCGAGTATCTGGTCGGCATGTTCAGGATCAATTTCGGTCAGGATGAGGGCAAACCCCCAACCAATGGCATTGTGTCCCGATGGATAAGATGGATCATTCTCCAAGAAGGATTTTGCTTCAGGAACGGCAATAGGCTCACCATTTTCTTGAAATGGACGCTTACGTTTGTAGTAGGTCTTTGCAGCGTAAGTTGACATAGCTATATCGGTGAAGGAGCGACATAACAAGTTATATAAATATGGGGCGTTATCATTTGTGATCTGGACGTTGAGTGCACAGGAAAAAACATCCACAACGTGCGGCAGTTTCAGTTCGAAGTCGGAAGCGGCTAACACAAAGCGCGGCGTGCTACGCAAAGCGAATGTGTTTTGGGCGACCTCAACATCAAGAGCGTATGCGGCCGAGCCAGGAGCAGGAGGCGGAGGAACCAGGGCGAGGCTGTTCGGTAGCGCCTTGGGATCCAAATAACCCTGCAGTGCACCCAATTCGAGTTCAGGACGGAACTCAGGAATCGTACCGAGCTTGGTCTGGGAGATGGCCTCTATGCCGGTAAACAGGCTTAGTGCCAGGACACAAACTAATACCGCGCTGAGAAATAACCGTCGGTGGTTAATTGTTTTCATTGTCTTTCTCCTTTACGTGATTATTGGGTTTTGATTGCTGCGTTCCAATGAGTGCTCTTGCTAAAATATTATGTTTAGCATAAACTAATTTTATTAGTTTAGCAAATAATTGTTTATATATGGATATATATAATTATATTATATATAATAGGGACACATCCCATTTTCTTAAACAGGGAAGGCGTACCAAGACAATAGTCCGGTAACTTTTGGGCTGTTCTAGGGGAAAAAAGAAGAGAAATAATAAAAGAGTGGACTAAATCCGGAAGGATTGAAGATATACAGCAATTAAAAAATACTACCGGGAATTAGGGAAAGGTTATTAAAGATAAAAAAAGGAGATTAAGATGGCAAAGCAAAAATGCCAGAAATGTGGAAAAATATGGAACAGATGGGCTCAACCGGATATTTGTCCGGATTGTGGCGATAAGTTAGAAGAGGTTAAAGATGAGGATGAAAAACAATAAAAAACAGTAAACAATTAAATGGTAAGTAAGACAATAGTCCGTTACTAATTTAAACACCTTTTTATTAATGTAATAGGAGGTCTTTACAAGCAAACAAGGGGACGGTTCTTTGTTTGACAACCCTACTGAGAGTATTAACTATTGAAAGGGAGCTGGGATCAGGTTTCGCAAATTTACATAATATTGAAGTAAATATGAATCTATAGCTATTTTCATAAGGGAAAGAAAGAGGTTAAGTCTCCACATTCGACATAGAAGTCTAAAATGTCAAATTTAGCGACCTGACCTAAAGAATGCTATAAACTATGCAGGTGGATTTTTTTGCTATGGATAAAAATTTAGGAGGGCATTTACTATGAGTAAAGTAGAAATCTATTACTTTTCGGGGACAGGTAATTCGTTGCATGTGGCAAGAGAACTTCAAAAAAGAATTCCGGAAAGTAAACTTATACCAATGGTCAGCCTTTTAAACGAGGATATTATAGAAACAAAAGGAGAAATGATCGGTTTTGTGTTTCCTGTTTATCTCACTTCAACCCCTGATCCGGTAAGGAGATTTTTAAAGAAAATTAATTTAAAGCCAACTCAATATATTTTTTCTGTAACAACCAATTGTGGTTATCCGGGAAAAGTCTATATATACCTTGAAAAACTATTGAAAAGAAGAGGTAAAAATATTGATTCTTATTTTACCCTTAAAATGATGGGGAATTCACCGAAGGGCGTAATGCCATCTTTTATGATTGCTCAAGATTGGGCTTCTCGAATAACCAAAGAAACAATTTCAGCTTTAGACTATGAAGTTCAAAATAAACTTGATATCATACATAAAGTTATTATAAGTAAAGGAAAAAATATAGGGAAGGATAATCCAAATCCATCTAATTTTTTTATGAAATATATCGATCGAGCACTACAGCTTCCTGTTGAATGGGCCTCTGAATACACCCATCCTAAAAATAATTTTTACACCGATTCAACCTGTACGGGATGTAACCTGTGCGGAAAAGTTTGTTTATCTGGAAAAATAAAAATGAACAACGGTAAACCTTTGTGGCAAAAAGACATTAAATGTTATTACTGCTATGCTTGTTTTAATTTTTGTCCTGAGCAATCAATTTTAGTCAAAAACTACACGCACAAAGATGGAAGATATTATCATCCCAATGTAACTGCAAAAGATATTGCTGAACAAAAGCGATTTTAGCTCTTTAAAAAATGTGACAGGGAACGGTTCTTTCAGGAAGATAGCTGAAATTTTAGCTTTTAATCGAGGTATCGTATCGAGGATTAAAGTGTGACAAAAAACCGTATCTGACATAATCTAATAACGGATTATAGTTCATAATAGAAAGCCGATTGTGGTTGAGTGATGATTTCGCTAATTTATTGTGGCGGAGTCGATATAACTTGTGATAAAATTTATATATTATTAATTATTAATTCGGGGGAAACGATGTTAGAAAAATTTGAGAATGCTACTCCACCACAAGAGAGTACTGAAACAATGCAAGAAATTGCCAGTAGAAATTTTGGTACATGGAATAATGCTCTACAAAGCCGAAACCCTAAAGAAGTAGCGGCACTTTATATTACAGATGCCACTTTTTTACCTACGACTTCAGGGGAATTCAAGAAGGGGCAATATGGTGCGAAAGAATATTTTGAACACTTCCTGATAAAAAATCCTATGGGTAAAATTATCCAGGAAGAAGTTCAAACTCTTGGCACTGATTGTTATTTGCATTCCGGGATGTACAATTTTGAAGTCGGCCCAGGAGATGATAGACAAGTAGTTGAGGCCAGATTTTCATTTATTTGGAAAAAGGATGATCAAGGAGAGTG
>CAZBNF010000077.1:0-5277 GCA_964493115.1 uncultured Planctomycetia bacterium
AAAACAATTAAACCTAAGAATCGTTTCTTACCCATCTTATCCTCCTTTTAACCTTAGATCCTTCGGACACTCTTGCTCATCGCGCCCTCAGGATAAATTCGCACTTATCAGTTACTCCAGCTAATGCTGTCGTAACTGATGTGCTCATTTAATCCATATATACATCAATACGCTCAATATCGCCCTTGCGCACCTGATAAGAATAGGGGGCGGTTATCACCGGTGAGTTGAGTCTTATCTCTTCGCCATTTTTGGGCTTGAGCCTTATCTCTCTTATCCTGGCAGCATCTTTGCCAAATGTATCTTTGCGCTTCGGGTTATGATAGACAACCAATACATTTCCCAAAAACTTAAATGCAAAGCTGTCTTTAGGAAACCATGTGCTGTGAGGCTTAGCTCTGGAAAGTTCCTTGATAGCTCTATCATTTCCTATGCTATCAAGAAAATCTTCACCAGCATGCCTTGAAAAAAGCCAACCAGGTAAAACAGGCTTAAGCTCAAG
Source organism: uncultured Planctomycetia bacterium (assembly GCA_964493115.1). Lineage (GTDB taxonomy): Bacteria > Omnitrophota > Gorgyraeia > JABMRG01 > JABMRG01 > CAZBNF01. The sequence continues at coordinate 503 of CAZBNF010000077.1, forward strand.
ACAGAGCCTCTCCTCCCTGGCAAGGTAAAAAGGCCTGGTGCCTGTACACATAATAAGCCAAATATTGATAAACTCCGCTGTCGCGCCGCTTAAGCGTGCCACAAAACCGTTTCCTTGCAGGCCTGGGTGAGGAAATACGCTCGAGGCTATAAATGAAGAGTTTTCCAATATGCTTCTGCCATAACGATAAGGATCGTGGAAGGCGATAATAACATTTTTGAAATCCCTGTAAAACTCATCATATAAACCGCTCTTTAAGAGCTCGAGCATATACTTGTACTCCATATGCGTCCAGACAGATTCATTCTCAAGCCAGCCAGGTGTAAATACGCGTGCACGGCCTATCTCCTCAGGCATATCCTTCAAAGACGCGGTCACTTTATACATCTTAAGTTTCTTATCAAACAACTGACTCTTACGTATGGCATTAAAATATCTCTTTGACTTAACCTTATCATCCGTAATCCTTAAGGCATGTACCATGCCCTCCAAAAACAGCGGCAGGGGCATCTGCTTAAACCGTAAGGCCTTTACATATGTTATGTGTTTGTACTTATCTTTTTCAATAACCTTGTATCTTGTCACCTCATTGATGAAATATGAGAAGTAGAGTCCACTCTTTTTATCGCGTGCCCTGTTTAAACCGCACTCTATCTTTTTAAGATATCTATCAAGTGTAATGCCAAGATCTTTTACGCATATCTGTTTGTTTTTGCCGGAGAATCCCAGCAAAGTCTTTTCACGATATCTCTCTTTTAATGTGTAAGACTTATCCCAAAAGCTATAGTTACCTAGCCTCGCCACACATAAAGCGCTTAAGCCCTTTAAAAATAGAAGCAGTTCACTTGGGACAGATATATAATAATCGCCGGCCAGATCAAGCTCTGCAAATTTTCTCTTTAAAAATATTATCCACCTCTTAAGCTCAAAGGTCTCACAGGTAGATGACCCCAGCAGGCCAGGTAGGCCATTAAGTGAGTCATACCAATTAGGCTTGTCTGCCTCCATCTCCACACCTATGCCTGAAGGATCCAGGCTTGCAGCCTTATTGACAATAACTGTAAGCATCTTCACTATAAGGTTTGTCCTGTAAACTTTGCCATGCCCTCCTTGCCTTGAGAGATAGGGGAGCCTCTTTCTCCTTATTATGACCTTTCTTTTATGATGGTTTTCCTCTACGCTATTATATTGGTATACCTTACCATCCTTTAATATATACTTTTTAGACCTTGGCTTTACCGAAAACCCGTTATCATAATATGTAAAATCGCCCCTTTCAAAAAGCAGCGAGCGCAGTTCTTCTGGATAGAGGTTAAGATAACTCTCGAGCATATCAAGGCAGTAGTGCCAGTGGTCTATCCAGAAGCCTTCACCATGCCACGCCTCGTAGGAATGCTCGGAATTACCAAGTATAGCCCCCAAAAGGTCTCTCTTTCTGCCATGGATAGAGATATTGTTCTGCTCTAAAAAAAAGAAGAACTCCCCTGGAGTAAAGCTCTCCATCAAGCGATTCTTTACCTTAATCAGATCATCCTTTGAAAAAAACATTGATATGGCTTTGATATTATCATTGAAGGTAAAACGATCAGGCCTTATTATAAGCGGATTGTATCCATCTGTCTGGATGAGGCTGAAAAAGGTCATGATATTCTCATCTTTAAGCTCAGGATTAAACCATACATCACAGCGGCGGTTCTGGTTGACATCGCGGTAGTTTCCGTTGCCCTGAGAAAAGAATGTGGGCTCGACTAAATACCTATTGTAATCGCGCTCCATATCACCGTGCTTACGGGAGAAGACCTGGATATGGGTCTTGCCCTTGGGGTGTTCTACGAAGAGCGGATATCCGCCGCGCATTATATTATCAAGGAAATTCTGTTTGCAGTAGAAATCGAAATTCTTCGATGATGAACGAGTGAATACATCCGATTGCAGCGACAATATCGTTTCTTTGTTCTCCTGTTCTTTTTTAATAATATATCTTTCGTCCGCTATGCGCCTGGTGTTTGCTCTTAGTTTCTGCATGCTGCACATATTGCCCGTTACCGTATAAAGTGTGTATGAACCGCCTTTAGCCTTTAAACTTATACTTCCACAACAGCTCATGCACGAAGGGGTCCTGCTCTTTGTTAACTGCTGTTTGGGATACATAAACCTGCCGCCTTCCATAAAAGATACAGGATATGTAAAGTTGTTCACCTTTCCAAATATGGCCTCGGGATCAACGATAGGCTTCTTAAGGCCCTTCTTATCAAATGCCATATAAAAATTGCCTTCTTTTATATGCACTACCTCGGAGGTGTCGGCAGGATCCACCTTAAGGCGCAGATACGGCACATTATTTTCAAGGTTCTCAACACCCATCCATGCCTCTACGGTACGTGATAGCTTCTTTAAGAACATGTTATTTAAGCCGTAAGGTATGATCTGAGGCATGCCGTCTAAGAGCTCTATCCTTTTAGCCTTTGTGGACCTGTTGGTAATGGTGAGCTTTCTTACCAGGGCGCCGTAGTTGTCATTTGCTATAGGGAAATATTCTATGGAGACCTCAAGGCCCAAGGTATGGTTTATCTCATGCAGTTTCAGGTCATACGAACTAATAGTCATCTTGTTTGATGTATCAAATTCACGCGAACAGGCACCGTTATGAAGAGCATCATAGAATACAGGGCCCTTGACTGAATCCAGCTTTATGAACGTACGGAAACCAACAAGCGAGGTAAGGTAATATGCCTTGTTGGCTGGCTGAAACTCCATGACAGGATGATCCTTGTCCTTGATGCCAAACGACGATATAGCCTGGCCCCTGTTTACATAGAAAGCCCATATGGGCACTCCCCAGACACCGGCTATGCCGGGAAAGAAGCTTGAAAATGGCTTCGCCATATGGTAGTTCTCTATTACAAACTCACCACTCTCGTTAAGATAGTATTTTTCTCTTTTTGCCATAATATATATTTCCTAAAAGAATGCCTTACTCGGGTTTACGCCTATCTCCTTTTCGTCTTTCCTCTTCTCGCTTATTATCCGCATTACGCCTCTCTTCCCTTCGTCTTTCGACCTGTGCGCGGATCTCATATGCTTTTTCTTCTGTCAGTCCGAGGCTCAAAATAATAAAGACCGCGGCTAAAGAGGTTACAATAGGAATGCCTATATCAAAAAATCTCATATATAATAAGGCCTTGGCCGTCTGATTAGCACCTAATGCAATATCAAAACCGCTCAAGTTTATTAAAAACCCGGAGATGAGTGATGAGATCGCTAATCCCAGTTTTACCATCCACCAGTAGACAGCGCTGAACATACCTTCCCTGCGTGTGCCGGTCTCCAGTTCGTCTATGTCACAGACATCGGCTACCATGGAACTGACCAATGTGAAAAGTGAACCCAGGCCAAATGCTATAAAAGGAGCGGCAATCAACAGCATATAAGGCTGATCGGGGTTGTACCCTATCCATTTCAAAGCATAACCGATGATTGAAAGTGATATACAGATCAAAAAGGCCTTCCGTTTTCCGATCTTTGTAGAGAGCCATGTGCAGAAAAATATAACGATAAAAGTACAAACAGAACTGATAGAACCAAACCAGCCGAGCAGTGTCCCGCCTTTGGAATAATCTCCCTGGTAGAGATAGAAGAAGATAACATAAGCAGAGAAGGCGGAAGCGAGCATAAATCCATTGAATATCAAAAATGTTGCCGCGCAGAGCTTGACAAAGGGACGGCATTTGAATGTAATCACAAAATTTTTAAAGAAATCTTTACTGACATTTAAAGCGCCTTTTCCTGTATCAGGTTTCGGCAGGTCAGCAAAGTGCTCTTTGCTGAAGATAGCCGGAAGCATACCAAAAACTACGATAAAGGCACCGATTAATATCGCAAGGCTTCGTGCCCCATGGACAATATCTGTAAATAAATTCTTATTGTTCATGATCTTGAATAACCAGGGAGCGATCACCCAGGCAAATTGAGCAACAAAATTGGTGATACCCTGTAGTCGTGTCCGTTCATGATAATCAGGTGTCAATTCGTATCCGAGCGCGATCCATGGGATTGAGAAACAGGTAAATCCCAGGAAAAATAGGCATTGGAAAGTCAAGAAATACCAGAAATAGAAATTTTCGCTATGGCCAGCATGCAGCTGGAACATCGCGGCAAAGAAGAGCCCACCAAAGATAGCGCCAAGGGCTATAATAGGCCTTCGGCGGCCCCATGGGGTGCGGATATTATCTGATATATAACCGGTTATTGGATCTGTTATGGAATCGAAGATGCGGGGTATGAATCCTACCAGTCCAACCAAGGCTGGGTTTACACCCAAGCCTAGATTCAAGACAATGACCATGGCTCCGAGAGCAGCGGCCTGAAAACTATTGACCAGTCCTCCCATACTGTAGACAGCTTTTTGAAATATGGGAACGCGGTCTTTAGGGGCTGTGACATGGTGCTCTGGCTTGCTCTTTGCTTGCTCCATTAACTACCTCCTCAAATTTGTGTGCAAATTTGATCCCGAAACAGCGTTAAGCCCGCCGCAGGCGGATAGCTGTTGAGGGATCCCTTGCCCTTATCTGATTAACAACAATGAAATCACATTATAACAAATACAATTAGTGTATGCAATATTATTATTAGGGTTGTCATTCCCGTTTGCACGGGGATGACAGAAAAGTAGGCTCTATCCCTACTTTTATTCGTAGCGCATATCATCAAAATAAAAGGCAGCGCCTTCGGGATTTACATCGATATTTGTAGACCAGCAGAATCCTCCGCTTATG
>CAZBNF010000078.1:0-5274 GCA_964493115.1 uncultured Planctomycetia bacterium
ACTTCTTCTATAGTAGTAAGGCCCATAAGGCATTTTTTAAAGGCATTCTCCCTTAATGAATGCATACCCTTTGAAGCCGCATATGCCTTTATATCATCTGAAGATTTTCTCTTTACAATCATATCTCTTATCTCATCATCTATAAGAAGTACTTCCAGGGTGCCCATGCGGCCAAGATATCCTGTATTATTGCATTTATTACACCCTTTGCCATGGTAAAATACAGTATCAGAAGGCGCGTTTATCTTTAACCGCTTTAAAACAGCCTCGGTTACCTCATAAGGCTCTTTGCAGTTTTCACATATCCTCCTGCACAATCTCTGCGCAGCAACTGCCACAAGGCTTGATGCCACAAGGAAAGGCTCTAATCCCATATCAATTAAACGGGTTATCGCCCCGCACGCGTCGTTTGTATGCAGAGTACTGAATAAAAGCTGTCCGGTAAGTGACGCCTTTATCGCGATATCGGCTGTTTCAAAATCTCTTATCTCTCCAATAAGTACTATATCAGGGCTTTGCCTTAAGACAGAGCGAAGGCCTGATGCAAATGTAAACTTTATCTCAGGATTAACCTGAATCTGTGTTATGCCCTCTACCTGATATTCAACAGGGTCTTCTATTGTGACTATATTTTTTTCAGGGGTATTAAGCTGTGTTATTATTGAATAAAGCGTTGTCGATTTGCCGCTTCCTGTCGGGCCTGTAATGAGTATCATGCCATAAGGCCTGGTAAGCGCCTGTTTAAATAATTTTAATGGTTCCGGCAGATAGCCTAACTTTTCTAAGCCCACGCTTAGGCTGGCTTTATCAAGTGCCCTCATAACAACCTTACCGCCATGGTTTGTAGGAAGCACAGATACCCTGAAATCCACTTCTTTTTCCCTCAGATGTATCCTGAAACGCCCATCCTGAGGCACGCGCCATTCGGTTATATCAAGGCCTGACATTATTTTAAGGCGCGTGATAACAGCATTCTGATCTTTTTTAGGAAGGATAAAGGCCTCGCGCAATGCCCCGTCTATCCTATACCTTACCCTTAAAGAGTTTTCCTGCGGCTCTACGTGTATATCAGAAGCGCGTGTTTGAAGCGCTTCTGTAATCATAAGATTAACCACCTTGACAATAGGCGCTACCTTGCTTTGTTTTGACGCCTGTTCTATGTCTACCAGTTCCTCTTCTTCAACTGTGGCAACCTCTAAAGGCTCATTTTCATCAGCCTCTTTTACTTCTTTTAATATCTGGGCAAGCTGGGTGGATTCAGCACCATAATAATTGTGTATGGCATCGGTAATCTCTTTTTCTGTGCTTATGATAGGATCTATATTATAATTTGTAAGCGCCTTTATATCATCTATCGCGAATATGTTTAAAGGGTCCGACATGCAAAGCGTAATATTGTTTCCCATACGGGAAATAGGTATCGCATGATATTGCTTAGCGAGTTTTTCGGGTATCAGCTTTATAACCTCCGGATCAATCTTAAAACGAAACAGGCTAAGTATAGGAAGATTAAGGCTCTGGCTGAGAAGAACTGCTAAATCTTTTTCTTTTATAAAACCTTTCGAGACTAATATACTGCCAAGATTACCGCCCTTAGCTTTTTGTATTTCTATAGCCTCATCCAACTTTTCCTGAGATATAAAATTACTCTCTTTTAAGGCCTCTATTAATCTCTTTTTTAACGGGGATACCATTTAATCCTGGTCTCCTACAGTTACTCTTACAACTTCTTCAAGCGTAGTGATACCCTGTCGCGCTTTTGATATTCCATCTTCACGCAAAGTTATCATGCCTGAGCGTCTTGCGCATTCTTTTATCTCTGCCTCAGTGGCATTATTCATAATCAGGCGCCTTATATCCGCGTCGATTGTTAAAACCTCTATGATGCCAATCCTGCCTTTATAACCTGTCCCAAAGCAAAACTGACAACCAGCACCTTTATAAAATGTTGTGGCACTGCTATCTTTAATCCCGACTGTTTTTCTGATTTCATCCGTTATCTCATAAGGCTCTTTGCATTTATCGCAAATCTTGCGGACAAGCCTCTGGGCGGCTATCATAATGACAGAAGAACTCACAAGAAACGGCTCTAATCCCATGTTTATCATCCTGGTAATAGCCCCGGGGGCGGTGTTTGTGTGTATCGTACTCAAGACAAGGTGTCCTGTAAGAGCTGCCTTAACAGCTATATCAAGAGTCTCAAAATCACGTATCTCACCTACCATTATTATGTCAGGGTCCTGGCGCAGGATTGAACGTAAAGAAGACGCGAAGGTAAGCCCTATATCAGGCCTGGCGTTTACCTGATTTATGCCTTTTAAGTCAAACTCTATGGGGTCTTCTACTGTTATTATATTTTTTTCAGGGCTATCCACAAACTTTAATATTGAATAAAGGGTTGTGGTTTTGCCGCTTCCTGTAGGCCCGCAGGCAACTATCATGCCATGGGGTTTTAAAGAGTTATCTTTAAGTACCTCAAGGGGCCTTCCGGTAAAACCAAGTTTTCCAACATCAAGTGTCGCGTTTTCCTGATCAAGAACCCTTATGCCCGCCTTTTCACCATAGCTGGAAGGTAATATTGAAATCCTGAAATCAACGAATTTATTCCTGACCTTAAGCTTAAATCTTCCATCCTGTGGAAGCCGCCTCTCTGCTATATTAAGTTCTGACATAACCTTTATCCTGGATATAATCGCTTCATGAAGCCTTTTGGGAAGATTGCGTGCTGTCTGAAGAAGCCCATCTATACGGTATCTTACTCTCGTTTCATTTTCCATGGGCTCTATAAGTATATCGCTTGCCTTTAAGCGTACGGCCTCTGATAATATCATGTTAGTAGCCCTTACAATGGGCATCTCCTGAGTAAGCTTGATAAGCTCTTCAGGCCTTATGCCTTCTGAGTCCTGCTGGATTGCCAGAAGTTCCGGCTCGCCCATTTTCTTTACCATGGTCTCTATCTCTTGGCGGGTATGCTTGCCATAATACTGTTCTATAGCAGCACTGATAGAGCTGTCTTCAGCAAGGACAAGCCTTACATCAAAACCAGTTAGAGATTTTATATCATCTATGGCAAATATATTAAGGGGATCTGATACGGCAATTGTAATTGTAGGGCCCATCTTTGATAATGGCAGTATCCGATAATGACGAGAGATTTCTTTGGGTATTAGGTCTATAACTGAGGGGTCTGTGCTGTATTTGTTTAAATTTATAAGCGGTATATTAAGGTCCTGACTTAAGGCAAGGAGTATTTCCTTTTGCTCAACAAAGCCAAGGTCTATGAGTATCTGGCTTAAGGTACCGCCTTTTTCTTTTTGAAATTGAAGCGCCTTATCAAGCTGTACCTGATCTATAATCTTACTCTCTAAGAGCGCTTTTGATATTCTATCCTTTAGAGACAATACCATAATATCTCTTAATGGATTCTTTTATATCGGTTTGAGTGCTGACAAAGACCTGCACTTTGCAATTCGTTATAAGCTCGATGTCTTCTATCGCGTGTATATTAAGCGGGTCAGACATTGCTACTGTAAGAGAGTTACCTATCTTATCTATAGCTATGAGATTATACTGCATAGCGACATTTTCGGGTATGAGCTTAACTATGCTTGCATCGACTTCATAATTTGTAAGAGGCAGATACGGAAAACCAAATTGCGTAGTAAGCGCCTGAGCTATCTGCTCCTCCGTTGCGTGCCCTAAAAGCACAAGGATGCTTCCTAATAAGCCGCCTTTTGCCTTCTGTATTAGTATAGCTTTCTGGAGCTGATGCTCATTTATTATCTTTCTTTCAAGCAAAAGCTCTCCCAGCTGTTTTGATATAAGTCTTTTTGGCGGAGCTATCATCTTTTATACCTTTACCGTGTTCTTGCCTTCTTCTTTAGCCTGCTTTATAAGGTTTCGCGCCTTATCAATAAGTTCTTTTGCTGATATGCCATCTATCGGGTTTTCACCTACACCGGCACATACGGTTATAGATACCTGGTCTTTACTTTCAGAACGCAATATATGAAGCTCTGATATCTTTTGCTTTAATTCCTCAGCTATATCTTTTGACTCTTTTTTATTCCTCTCAGGCAGAATAAGTGCAAATTCATCATCCCCAAAACGCCCTGCGCGGTCAACCGGGGTAATCTCGTCTGAAATAAGCTTTGCTATCTTTTTTAAAACAGACTCGCCTTCCATCCTCCCGTGCTTATCACAGAAAGGCTTGAAATCATCCACATCAAACAGGATGAACGAACATGGCCTTTGATAAATCATGCCTCGCCTTATTTCTTCCTCTAAGCGATCTTTTATGAATTTTGCATTATACAGCTGAGTAAGCCCGTCTTTTACCTCGAGTTCTTCTGTCTTCTTGAAGAGCAGGTCATTTTCAACAGCAATAGCCGCCTGCTTGGAAAAGACATGGAGCAGCTCCATATCATCTCTTTTATACGCAAAATTATCCTTGCTGTTACCCATGAATATAGCTCCTTCAAGATTGCCACGTACAATGATGGGCACTACGGCAATATTTTTTATCCCAAAGGACTGCCTTATTAAATCTATATGCTCATCCTGCTGCTCATTTTCGCTATCTATAATTATATCCTTTAGATGCACTTCTGTTCTTAAGCGGGCAAAAAATCCTCTCTTTAGGCTGAAAGATGTTTTGGCCGCTTCAGGGTTCTCGACATCTGTCGTGGCATAAGGTATAAGATAATCCCTGTCGCTGTCTATCAACATAACAACCACAGGGCATGAATCATCAAGCAATGATATTTTTTCAGCCAGGATATCCAATATTGTTTTTAACTCTGTACCTGCTGATATGAGGTTACCTACCTGAAGAAGGCCTGATAAGACCATTACCTTGCGGTGTATATCAGCATTTATCTCCCTTGTCTTATCTCCATAGCTTTTAAGCTCGGTTAGATTGGTACGTATCTTATCTGTCATTGTGTTAAGAGAGAATGCCAGGTCTCCGATCTCGCCCTCTTCATTTGTCTCTATCGAACGCTCAAAATCGCCTCCTGCTATAAGCTTTGCCTCTATTGCGATGTCTATTATGGGTTCTATCATTTTCTTGGCAAGTACCAATCCTAAAAGAGCTATAAATATAGTAATTGCAATTACTATGCCGAGAGAGCCTGTCATGCCTATATAGGGAAAAACAAAATTTGTCGCTATGTATACGGTTATCATAAGCGGGATAATAGACATAAGGCAGAAAACTATCATCAGCTTATACCTTAAACCGGCAGGGACAAGTGACAGGTTGTGCATAAAACC
>CAZBNF010000079.1:0-5163 GCA_964493115.1 uncultured Planctomycetia bacterium
AGGGGTACGCCCCGAACCAAAGTTTGCTGATAATAGTTTATGCCTATAACTTTGGTTCGGGGTGTAGCGCAGTTTGGCTAGCGCGCTTCGTTCGGGACGAAGAGGCCGGCGGTTCAAATCCGCCCACCCCGACCAGTTACTTGACAGTTGGCGGCCTGCCTACCGGCAGGCAGGGTTCACAATTGACCGTTTAATTATAAAAACACTTAGGAACGCTTCTCAAGCACAGGTACCTGTGCTTGAGAAGCGTTCCTAAAAGCAAAAGCTTAAAAGGCCTATGAAAAAGCGAGTATATGCATACTATGAAGGTGGAGTGCAGGGGATTGGTTTTCGCTTTACTGCACAGCATATTGCCGAAAGCCTTAAGCTTTCAGGGTGGGTTAGGAATCTACCTGATGGCAATCTCGAGCTTATCGCAGAGGGCGAAGAAGCTGATTTACAGGAATTTCTAAGTAATATAAAAGAAGATATGGGCAGATATATCCGAAAAGACATAGTAGAGTGGCAGGCATTTGAAGGAAAGTTTCATGGTTTTAATATAAGGTTTTAATGAGGGCACGGCGTGAATAAACAAGAAGCGAAAAAAGAATTACAAAGATTAAAAGATGAGATACGCCTGCATGACCGAAAGTATTATGTGGAAAATGCACCGGAAATATCCGATTATGAATATGATATGCTCCTTAACAAGGCAAGGGATATTGAGAAAGAAAACCCCGATCTTATCACCAAGGATTCCCCTACTCAGAGAGTAGGAAAAGACACGCAAGAAGGTTTCAAAAAGCTTAAGCACCGCGTGCCTATGCTCAGCATAGACAATACTTATTCAGCCGATGAGCTTATAGAGTTTAATAAGAGGGTTAAAAAAAATCTTTTAAATAAAGATGTCTCCTACACAGCAGAACTTAAAATCGATGGTGCCTCTGTATCCATTTTTTATTATAAGGGCATATTCCAACAGGGCGCTACCCGTGGTGATGGCAAAGAAGGTGATGACATAACCCAGAATCTTAAGACTATAAAATCTATACCATTATCCGTAAAGAATAAAGACACCTTTCCCGATGCGATAGAAGTGCGTGGAGAGGTATTTATGGACAGGGCAATCTTTGACGCGATAAACAGGGAAAAAACCCTCAATGGCGAGGAGCCCTTCGCAAACCCGAGGAATGCAGCGGCAGGCTCATTGAAACTGCTCGATGCTGAAATGGTTAGCGGGAGAGGACTGGCTGTGTTGATATATGGTGTAGGTTATTGCGATGGAGAACTTCCTGAGACGCAGTCAGAGATATTAGGGTTTCTAAAGGATCAGGGTTTTAGCACAAGCCCTCATGCAAAGAAGTGCAAAGACATAGGTGAAGTTATAGCCTATTGCGACAAATGGCAGAAGGAAAGAAAAACCTTAGCATATGATATAGATGGAGTGGTCATAAAAGTCGACCTAACCACACAGCAGAAGAGCCTGGGTTCTACCACGAAAGCCCCGCGCTGGATGATTGCCTATAAATTTCCTGCCCAAAGGGTAAAGACAAGATTAAAAGGTATAATAATTCAGGTTGGAAGGACAGGGGTTCTGACACCCGTTGCTGAGCTTGAGCCAATAGATATTTCAGGCAGCACTGTAAGCCGCGCGACACTTCATAATATAGATGAGATAAAACGTAAGGGTATAATGATAGGTGATAATGTTATTATAGAGAAAGCAGGTGAGATTATCCCGCAGGTGGTATCAGCTGTTGCAGATGACAGGACAGGTAATGAGAGGCGGTTTACCATGCCCGAAAAATGCCCGTCATGCGGTTCGGCTGTAGTCAAATGCCCAGAAGAAGTGGCTTTACGTTGTATAAATCCACGATGTCCAGCTCAGCTTAAAGAGAGATTGAAGCATTTTGTCTCAAGGCAGGGTATGAATATAGAGGGCTTGGGTGAGGCTATAATATATCAGTTAGTAGATAAGGAGATGATAAACGATTACGCTGATATATATAAACTTACATTGGATGATATATTAAAGCTTGATAGGATGGCTCAGCGATCAGCGGATAATCTTTTAAAGGCAATAGAACTCTCTAAAGCTCAGGGCATGGCTAAGCTGATCTATTCTTTGGGAATAAGGCATGTTGGCATGCATGCGGCTGATATTCTTGCGTCTAAGTTTAACAGCATAGAGAAACTAATGAATCAGGACAGGCAAGCACTAACAGAGATTGACGCAATAGGCCCCGCAATGGCAGATTCCATAGTAGAGTTTTTTTCAAAAAAGGATACAGATATTATAATTGAAAAATTAAAATCCTGCGGAATAGCTTTAGAACAAGCCCCCTTGCCGAAAGAAAATAATCTTTCCGGGAAGAGTTTTGTCTTTACAGGGGCACTTAACAGTTTTTCAAGAACGCAGGCACAGGACATGGTCAAGTCGCTAGGCGGTTTGATATCTTTTTCCGTAGGGAAAAAGATTGATTTTCTTGTCTGCGGAAAAGACCCCGGCTCAAAGCGGGACATGGCGGAAAAACTGGGCATTAAAATTATCGATGAAGATGAGTTTAAGAATATTTTAAAGCATGGAGGATGGTCATGAAGATGAAATTTACCACTGTTATTTTGTTATTCGTTGTTTTATTAAGCTCTGCCGGATGCAGCGGCACATGGCGTAAAAAATTCGTAAGGGCCAAGAAAGGAGAGGTGAAAGAAGGGCCGATACTCCAGCCCTATGATTATAAAAGTGAGTTTACCAACAACCAATTATACGTGAACAATTATACCTTTTGGAGGAACGCGGAGTCTGAGTTTATAAAATCAGTAAAGTCAAAAGACAGCTCAAAGAGTATTAGAAGCCAGGCAGGGCATACAATGGTTGATATAAAGAAATTATCCAGCCTGCTTGTTGATGAAAAGTCCACCCAACTTCAACCGTACATATCAGAGCTTGAAGAAATGATAGAAAAAATAGACCAGCCTAATTATGTAAGTTCAAACAGCAATGCCCTGGCATCAAGGCTTTCAAAGCACTACAGGGCGGTAAGCCGCGATTTTTCATACCAGCGTATGAAAAATTTTATAAAACCCGATGAAGCCAAAGCCGTAAAAGATGACAAACAGCAATAGTAGAGATTACCTGCTTTATAAAATCCATATAGATAGTGTCGATACAAACTGTTATGTGTTTGGCTCGAAACAAACAAAAGAGGTTGTTGTAATAGATCCGGGGGCAGATCCTGACAGGATAAAGGAGCTTATAAAAAGGGAAAGCCTTATTCCTAAATGCATAATTAATACGCATGGGCACATAGATCATATAGGCGCCAATTCCGAACTTAATCTTCCGGTGTATATCCATGAGAAAGATGCTAATTTTCTGACCAACCCCTTGTTAAGCTTGGCGGCATTTTACGGAAAGCTTAAGGGCTCTCCGAGGGCCAGCAGAATTTTAAAGGATAATGACGAGATAGAAATTTCAGATATAAGCCTTCGGGTGATACACACCCCTGGCCACACCCCAGGAGGGATCTCGCTTTATTATGATGGGATAGTATTTACAGGAGATACCCTGTTCGCGCAAAGCGTAGGAAGAACAGACCTGCCTTACGGAAGCCAGAAGGATATCACGAACTCTATCAAGGAAAAACTATTTAATCTTGCTGATTCCACAATTGTATATCCCGGGCACGGAGGGGAGACTTCTATAGGTATTGAAAAAAGGACTAATCCGTGGCTATGAAAGACTTAATAGAGGAATTCCTGAATTATCTTGTTGTTGAGAGGGGCCTGTCAGACAATACCATATCTGCATACAGGAGTGATTTATACAAGTACGCTTATTTCCTGGAATCGAAAAAGAAAAGGCTGCATTTAAACGAGGTTGAAAGGAATGATATAAGAGATTATATGATTTTTCAAAAAGAACATGCCTTATCTTCTAATTCCATATCGCGGTCATTAGTTGCCATAAAAGTACTGCACCGTTTTCTGCTTAGAGAAAAATATATAAAAGAAGATATAACAAGTGTTTTGGATTCTCCCAAACTCTGGAAACATCTTCCTGAAACCCTTTCCCTGCCCGAGATAGAAGAGATAATTAAAAAACCCAATGCCAGAAACTGGCTTGGATTAAGGGATAAGGCGGTTCTAGAGCTTATGTATGCTACCGGATTAAGGGTATCAGAGATCGTAAACTTAAGTATTGATAATGTTAATCTTGAAGTGGGATTCTTAAGGTGTACAGGAAAAGGCAACAAAGAGAGAATAGTGCCTGTAGGAAGACAGGCGCAGAACGCTATAGAGAAGTACCTGTTGAAATCAAGGATACGCCTTAAAAAACCTGAATCACCAAACACGCTTTTTCTCTCAAGGTTGGGAAAAAAGATATCAAGGCAAAGCTTCTGGAAGATGATAAAAAAATACGCGATGCTCGCGGGGATAAAGAAAGATATCACCCCGCATACTCTAAGGCACTCCTTTGCAACGCACCTATTAGAGCGTGGGGCGGATTTAAGGGTTGTCCAGGAGATGCTGGGCCACGCAGATATATCTACTACGCAGATATATACTCATATCAACAAAGAGCGCTTGAAGTCTATTCACCATAAGTTTCATCCAAGGCCTTGATCTTAAGGTCTTTTACAGGAGATACAGTGCAGGGCAAGGACAGTAAATTAAAAATTCCTGATACCGTGGCAGATATCTTAAAAGCAGCAGGGGCCATTGGAGATAAATATGGATTTAAGGTCTTTGCTGTGGGTGGTTTTGTAAGAGACTTATTGCTTGGCGCTGATAATCTTGATATAGATATAGCGGTAGAAGGAGATGGGTTGAGATTTGCCAAGGAACTTGCAACCAGATTAGATGGTCCCATGATCACTCACAAACAATTTGGGACCGCTACGATAGAATCCATAGTCAGGGTGGATATCGCCACCGCGAGAAGTGAGTCATATAAAGTTCCGGCTGCCTATCCGAACGTAAAATTCAGCACAATAAAAGATGATCTCAAGCGGCGTGATTTTACGATCAACGCGATTGCTCTTTCGCTCAATAAAGATAGCTTCACAAATATCGTGGATTTTTTTAACGGCAGAAAAGACCTAAAAAGAGGCATCATAAGAGTTTTGCATGATCAGAGTTTTATTGATGATCCAACCAGGATATTCAGGGCAGTTCGTTTTG
>CAZBNF010000080.1:0-5026 GCA_964493115.1 uncultured Planctomycetia bacterium
GAACCCGCCAACTCGGAAATCAATAGAAAATGCGCCGCGTTTTTTGTTTTCATATTTAAATGGTTACAATGAAGCGCCTTATTCTTTAAAAGCCTCAACATAGAGTGTTTCAAGGCTTCTGCCTTCGCTCGAAGGTTCTATCTCTCTTATCTCCGGAATAGCGCTTTCAAACTGTTTTTTTTCGGATATTTGAGAAAAACCCGCTTTCTCCATGATACTTTTGAGAGATTCAGAGTCATAGCACGCCTTGTGCCCCCCTCCAAAAAGCTGGCGCATAAATATATCACCTTTAGATTTTACGTCCTGATCCTGAAGATAAATTCTTTTATATGTGTTAAAAAACGCCATATCGTTTTCGTAGTACTTTGTTGTCCATAGTGTTAGGTCGGGGCATGTCAGGCGGATTGCCCCCCCCCTTCCTCATTCCGGAATAGGCTAGCCGCAAAAACTTAAGCCCCTCATCGTAAGTTAAATGCTCGATAAAATGACTTGCATATACGCATTTGATATTTCCGGAAAAAATAGTGGCGGCTTTATTGATATCAAGGTTTAGAAAGAAAGCGCCTGTGTCCTGTCGCAGTATAATGCCTTCATAAAAGTCACCGTAAAACGTGATGTTAAGCCAGTCTTTTATAAAATAATGCCCGCACCCCACATTGAACTTCTCAAGAGCCTTTAATTTATCAGCCTGGGCAAATAGCAAGGCCTTCAATAGATAGTCATATGGGACGCTGCCGAATTTATTTATTAAATTTAGAGACCACTCTGTAAAGTGTCTAACTTTAAAAGAAAGCCAAAGTAACGCTCGTAAAATAAACATCTTCATCGCGCCTCCTGATTAACATCGTTTAGACATCTCTTAAATTCCGCAAGATCAACGGTCATGTCGCCTTTTTCGTTTGCACCCTTGCAGATGACGGCCGCATACCGATGCCCCAACGCCATGGACAGCTGGAAATAATCGGGATGCAAACGGTTTTCCGGCAAAAGCTCGATGACGCTTGCGCCGTCGCCTGCCCACACTATATTCGTCAATCCCGAGCCGTGCGGCCCTACCACGACTTTTGCTTTAGAAAAAAGCTTTACCTGGTCGTTGAAACCAAGATCTTCAAGGCAATAGCTTTTAAACCCCAAAGGCGCCAAGAAATCCATTAACGCATTTTCATTGATCACTCTGCGAACTGATGCTTTGCTCCGGGAAATAAAAATATTTTCTAGGCCGCCTTCTCCCGTGTCACCAAGGCCGGCCGTGATTCTCTTGCGCAACCAGCGCAATGCATTCGGTGATACGCAATCAAAAGGCGTTCCTGCTCTTTTCGAGCGCCTCCTGAAGGATGCCACTATTAAGCTTTTTACTTTGGCACGTTTTGAACTCCAGTAGGTATAGTCGCCATCAGCATAACCCAGTAATCTCAGAGAATCCCTTTGAAACGCTGTCAGTTTATTATCGACTATTAAGAGCGGCTTAACGCCTGTTTCCTTATGGTAAAACTCCTATCCCTCTAAACAAAGAAGGCAATCCATGATCCAATGAAAATAACCCCGGCTGTGACTTTTAACCAAGCAAAAGGCAGTATCATATTCAGCATCAATTTTCACCTTCTTCTTCAGCCGTAAAGAAGCTGACAATAACTCCTTCTCGTCTCCACAGGGCAATGCTTCATAGAATAGCGTATTATCTTTTACAACAGACAGCGCAGTATCGCCGACCAATTCCACGTCCAGAATTTCGCAGACAAATGGAGCCTCTAAACTCATCGGCTTAACAAACTCAAGCATCCTTGGAGGCGTCGCTCCGCCGTATATAAGCGGCGGGGCATAGTCGATCGCTTCTTCAGGGCCGATCTGCCAAGAGCGGCTTGCGAGATCATTCAAAAGCTGCTCTCTATTTATTATTTTATAAAAAGCACCAAAAAAAACTCATCTTTCCTTTCTTTATAACGCTTTTGGTTTTCGTAAATTAGGGACAGCCGCAGGTATAGATAAATGTCCTGAAGTATAATCCCTCAAAAAAGCATCTGTGCCTGCTTTTATATATCCCAGCGGGAAGCCGCCGCCGTCCTTCTCGGTCGTCTTCTGCGCGCCGGATAACTTATCCTCTCCGATGCGCCGTTCGTACCAGTTATGGTAATGCGTGATCACGCCGTCGATGCTGTAGAAATTGCCCAGCCCGTATTGCAGATAAGGCAATTCATCGCTCCAGACATTTGGCTTAAAATCCGGTACATATATCGGCGCGGGAACCTTATTAGAAGTATGTACTTCCATCGGAAACCAGGATAGCCCTGCCTCTTTTAATCGAGATGGTATATTATGAGTGACATGATTGCTATAAAAATCCAAACTTAGATACGGGAAAGGCAGCTTCAAATAACGCTTCCATCTGAGAACTTTTTTGGTCTTTAGCATTTTTTTTGTATCAAAAAACATGAATGAACTTTCAGGCATGTTTATTCCAAAGGAACGCGTATAAGGCCCACAACCGATGTCTTGCGGAGAGACCAATGCAATATTATATTTAATCCTAGACTTACATAAATCAAACCACTTATCAGAAAGAAGTATTGTATCTGAATGCATAATAAGTGCATAGGGTGAGTTTGATAATGAAAAAAGGATGTTATATGCTTCGCCCAGGCTTGAGGCTGACTGTATTACTTTTACGCCTAAATTACGCGCGATATCAACTGAGCTGTCGCTGGAATAATTATCGCATACTACTATCTGCCTGTTTATTCCCTCCGTGGTTTTAATAATAGAATTAAGGCTGTGGCCTAAAAATAGCTCACTGTTAAAACTTACTATCCCAATAAAGAGTTCGGCTGCTTTAGGCATTGCTCTGCGGCTCCTGTTTGATGTGAACAATAGTTTTACCTTGCCTGATCCTGGGAACAGCTAACAAAAATCCAAACATAAGACCTGTTAAAACCGCGACTAGCGGATCGCCATATATTTGGTGAGAAATAGCAAACTCTATTATATTCGTTAGAACCAAGGATAATAGAAATACTCCTGCTACTTCACCTATATCCTTAAACATGCCCTTAGCAACCTTTCTGTAGGCACCACTGATATATGCTAAAAAGATCATAACAAAGGCAATGAATCCAGGTATCCCTAACTCGGAAACTACCTTACCGGGACCAGATTCAATATAGCTACCCCCTTCAGCTACGCCTAAATGGCGCGCACCCTGTACTGTCGTGCCAAGCCCCTTGCCAAAAAAACCGTCTCTTCTTATTGCCCACTTAATTGAACCCAAGACACCTGACTGGAATCTGTCTTCTGCTTCTTCAACACCTGATTTGCTTGTTTTAAGATATATTGCCGATCCTTCTGTCCTGCCTATGTAATAAAAAAACCCTCCGCTTGCTATCATAAATAAAACTAAATATATTATGCCTTTCTTAATGTTTTTTCGCATAGATAATATTATAAATATTAAGATAAACACAAAAACCCCTAAGAAAAATTTTCTTCTTCCTGAAAAAAGCACACAAGCCGAAGACAATATAAAAACGCCGATATAATATAACATGCTCCACAGGCTGCGTTTCTTGCGCACTAATAAAAAAAACGCTGACACAGAGACCATCATTGCGTACCAACCCATGCCTTCCGGATTCCTGAATAACCCGCATAACATAGAAAGGGGTGCTTCTCCATAGTAATATTTTAGCCATTTTCCACCTTCCATACCCATCACGCGTAAAACGGGATAGGCTTTATCAAAGCCCCAAAAATGAAAAAGTATGGAAATCATAAATGGCAGCAAGGTGATAATAAATACATCAGTGAATTTTATTATTGTATCTTCATCTTTTACAAGGTCAAAACCGAACTTTGCAGCCATAATCAGGCCGACATATTGAACGCTGGAATATACTACTAATGGCAAATAAGCCATATTAATTAAAAGCGGGCGTATTGCATTTATGACAAGAAACACAAAAAATAATTGCAAAGGAGCGCGCATTGTAGGAAAAACATTAAGCAAGCTTTGATCCCTAGAGTAAGTTTTTCTGTGTGCTAAATAAATAAGCGCTAGTATGCTAACGAAAACAACTTGAATATAAACAGGGTTGCCTGGCGTTAATTTCCTCACAGGATCTGCCAACAGCCCAACAACAAGCATCAGCCAGAGCCCTAGTTTGGGCCTTATAATAGCAAGCAGCAAACAAGCCCCGGAAAAAAATAAATAAAAATTCAGCATAGTTCTAATTTCCTCCCAATTCTCAACTGATCTTTGCTCTTAATTTATAGTAAAGCGCTTTTAATAAATCGAACATTCTCTTAGAAAACAGCTTGCTAACATCTTGACTGAAGCGCATATGAAAATACGCCAGCGATCCTAACAGTCTCTTTTTTTCAGCGGCATAGTTAACATATTCTTTAGGCAAATACTTTAATGCGATGCGCGCATGTTCATACTGACAAGTAAGGCTTTGGGATCTTATCTTACAAGCGCTATGGAGCCTAAATCTGGCTGCTGCTTCATCTGATACTGTGAATGAATAGTCTTTGGCTATCAGCCTCACAAAAAACTCCGTGTCAAACCCACAGTGCATCGACTCATCAAGCATCCCTTCCTTCTCCCAAATCCTTTTTGCCCAGAAAGCTCCCTGTTGATTCGTCTCCACTTTGCCTATGGTCCAATCAACCAAAGAATGAGTCAGATTTTGTGTTTTAGCACATGATACATTCACTTCCGGAGTAAAATAATCAACAGCCATTACAAGCCAAAAACGGTTTGGATCAGCCTGCTTATATTTTTCTGCGACATAAGAAAAGACATTTTTATAATAATAATCGTCGCTATTTATCCATGCGATGATATCACCTGTAGCATGTGAAAAACCCTCATTTATACTCTGGGCTTGCCCTTTATCAGGTTTTGTTCTAAAGAATGTAAGGAACTTCTCATATTTCTTAATGATCTCCACTGAATTATCTGTCGAGCCGCCGTCCATGATGATATATTCCAGGTTCGGATATCCTTGAAGCAGGACCGAACGGATGGTCTCCT
>CAZBNF010000081.1:0-5015 GCA_964493115.1 uncultured Planctomycetia bacterium
GTTGATATCATCTCTATATTTATCCTGTTTCTTGCAAGTGCAGCGAACATCCTTGAGGCAATACCGGAATGGCTACGCATTCCTATACCAACTACGGACAGCTTTGCTATATTATCATTGTACTGGACATCGCCTGCGCCTATTTTTTTGGCAACATCTCTTGCCGTCTTTAATGTCTTTTTTAAATCCTTTTCAGGCACGGTAAAAGACATGTCGGTGCATCCTGTGCGGCTTATGTTTTGTATTATCATGTCAATGTTGATATTCGCCTCTGCTATTTTTTTAAAAATACGCGCGGCAACACCCGGCTTATCAGGGACATCGCATATGGTAACCTTTGCCTCGTCTTTATTTACTGTAACACCGCTTACAACTATATCCTCCATCGTCTTAACCTCCTCTGAGATAATTGTGCCTTCATTGTCTGAAAAACTTGACCTTACATGTATTTTTACATTAAACTTTTTAGCAACCTCTATAGAGCGGGGCTGAAGGACCTGAGCGCCTGCTGAGGCGAGTTCGAGCATCTCTTCATAACTTATGCGCGAGAGTTTGCGCGCATCGGGGACAATGCGAGGATCGGCAGTATAAATCCCTTCAACATCAGTACACATCTCGCACATATCGGCCCCTAATGACTTTGCAAGCGCGACAGCGGTAAGATTTGATCCTCCGCGGCCTAATGTCGTTATATCCTGTTTCATGGTGACGCCCTGAAAACCTGCTACAATTACAACCTTCCCCTTGCCGAGCTCTTCTTCTATACGCTTTGTATTAATATCCAATATCCTTGCCTTCGTATGAGAGGTATCTGTTATTATGCCCACCTGGGCGCCTGTAAATGATATTGCCTCGATTTTAAGTTTATGAAGCGCCATCGCAAGAAGAGATACGGATATCTGCTCCCCTGTTGATATAAGCATATCCATCTCTCTTTCAGACGGGGCATCTGTAATCTCGTGCGCAAGTTTTATCAGCTCATCTGTAGTATCACCTAAAGCAGAAACGACAACAACCATCTTATTGCCCAGTTTTCTGCCTTTGGCAACCCTTAGGGCCACCTGTTTTATCTTGCCAATATCCGCAACACTGCTTCCACCGTATTTCTGCACTATAATTTTATGCGTAGACATTATGCCTTCTCCTGTAATATCCTGATAAAAATTGCCTTATTTAGCTAAGAAAGTCTCCATAATCTTAAAACCGTCTTTCAGGAAAAGCTTTGACTCTCTTGCCGCTGATTCACCGTAGCTTTCGATGCCATCCTTTTGTATTCCTTTGCCATACATTGCAAATGGTATGGGCTCGCGTGTATGGGTGCGCACTGATATGGGCGTTGCGTGATCAGGAAGCACTATAATTCTAAAATCCTTACTCTCTTTAAACGCATCTAAAATAGTTCCGACAACAAGCCTGTCAAAGCTCTCAATAGCTGCTATCTTCTGCCTTAAATCACCATTATGCCCTGCTTCATCAGGCGCTTCCACATGCACAAACACAAACTCTTTTTTTTCTAATGCCCGAAGCGCATATTTTGCCTTTGCAAGATAATCGGTATCATAATAACCTGTCGCACCCGGTACATCTATTGGCTTGAGCCCTATTATTTTTCCTAAGCCCTTAATAAGATCAACAGCGGATATTACAGAACCTGATATCCCGAATTTATCCTTAAAAAGGGGCATATCGGGTTTTACGCCCTGGCCCCAGAGCCATATCATATTAGCGGGATTTTCCCCAAGATCTATACGGACCTTGTTTATATCCTGTTTTTCCAAGATATTCTTTGATTTTACCATAAGGTCTGTCAGGAACCCGCTTGCAATGCCATGAGGAAGATAGCGCGCTATAGGTTTATCGAGTATATCATGCGGTGGAGTGCAGATTGTCTGGATAAGCGCCTTTTTATCAAGCTTTGCTTTATCGCAGTCTATAATCGCAAGGTGCCTGTAACTTATACCAGTATATAGCTTAATCGCTTTAGAGCGCAGTTCTTTATCCAAAGCCATTATCACTTTCTCTGCTTCGTTGGTTGTAATATGCCCTGCTGAATAATCCGCCATTTTATCATCAGCTATGGTAACGGTATTACATCTGAAGGCAACCTCATTTTCTTTTATATCAATTCCCATGTTGGCGGCCTCTAACGGCCCTCTTCCGCAATAATACTTGCCCGGGTCATATCCTAACAATGCCATATTTGCCACATCGCTTGCTGCCTGCAGGCCTTCAGGGACTGTAACAGCATTTCCAACAGTGCCATTTTTCGCTATATAATCCATGTTCGGTGTACGCGCTGTTTCAATCGGCGTAAGATTATCGAGCTCCTTGATCGGCCTGTCGGCCATGCCATCTCCAACCAACATTATATATTTCATGCTTCTGCTCCTAATCTATAAGTTTTAGCGGTTACAATCCTATCTCTTTAATAACTGCTTCCAAATTAGCTGGAATTACAGGCGGCTCCTGCACACTCTTTATCGCTCTGTCAGGGTCTTTTAACCCATGGCCTGTTAAGATGCAAACTATACGAGTAGCTCGCTGTTCATTGTTTGTTGTTCGTTGTTCATTGAAATATCCTTGCTTGCTAAGTTTCATAAGGCCTGCAACTGATGCAGCTGATGCGGGCTCAGCAAAGACACCTTCTTTGCCTGCTAAAAATTTGTAAGCATTCAATATTTCATCATCTGTCACCATATCTATGAGGCCTTCTGATTCATCGCGCGCAGACTCTGCCTGCTTCCAGCTTGCGGGGTTTCCTATTCTTATAGCCGTAGCAATTGTCTCGGGGGTTTTAACAGGCGCTCCTCTTACAATTGGGGCGGCCCCCGCTGCCTGAAAACCGCACATCTTAGGAAGATTCGCTATTTTACCCGCCTCTTTATATTCCTTGTATCCTTTCCAATAAGCAGTAATATTACCGGCATTACCTACCGGTATAAAATGAAAATCAGGGGCATCTCCTAATTCATCACATATCTCAAAAGCTCCTGTCTTTTGTCCTTCTATTCTATAAGGATTTAATGAGTTTACAAGTGTTATAGGATATTTATCTGTTATATGCCTGACAAGATTTAACGCATCATCAAAGTTTCCGTCTATCGCAATAACTTTCGCATTATGTATAAGCGCTTGCGCTAATTTGCCTAACGCTATAGCGCCTTTTGGAATAACAACAATACATTTTATCCCTGAGCGCGCCGCATATGCGGCTGCAGACGCTGATGTATTACCTGTTGAAGCGCACATGACTGCTTTTGATCCGGCTTCAAGTGCCTTAGAAACAGCTAAAGTCATGCCTCTGTCTTTAAAAGAACCCGTTGGATTGAGGCCTTCGCATTTTAAATAAACCTCAAACCCCTTACCCATCAATTGGCTTAAGTGGCATGAATATAAAAGAGGCGTACTTCCCTCTAAAAGAGTCACCACAGGGGTCTTATCTGTTACAGGAAGATATTTTCTATAGTTTTCTATAACACCCTTTGGCATCATTCCAAGCCCCCTTCCGACCGTATGATAACCGATTTTCTGCGTATAAAACTTAATCTGTCTATTGCCTTAAGTGCCCGAGAAAAATCCCGCTCCTTGGCAAGGTGCGTCATCATCACAATAGGGACTATTCTTTCCTCTCTCCGTGCCTCCTGGCTTACAAATGCTATGCTTATTTTGAATTCAGAAAGAATTTTTGATATCCTTGCCAGCACGCCCGGCTTATCTATAGCGGAAAACCTGACATAATAGCTGGCTGAAAAATCATCTTTTTTCTTTACCTGTTTTATTTTATCGTCATAAACAATGCTCGGTACGCAACTCGAAGAACCTCCTATGATATCTCTTGATATATCTACGATATCACTTATTACCGCGCTCGCCGTGGGGATAGAACCAGCACCCTTGCCATAGAATAATGAATCTCCCAGCATGTCGGTATTTAAGAATATAGCGTTAAAGTTCTTGTCAACTGATGCCAACGGATGCTTCTTTGGCACAAGGGTTGGATGGACTCTCACCTCAAGCCCTTTTGGGGTAACCTTAGCAATGGCTAATAGTTTTACAAGATACCCCCATTCAGCCGCGTATCTTATATCAGCTTCTGTTATGTCAGATATGCCCTCAACATGCATATCTGAGAGCTTGACATCTATGCCAAAACTTAATGACGCTAATATGGCCAGCTTATGCGCTGAATCAAGGCCGCTTATATCTATTTCGGGCAGCTTTTCCGCATATCCCTTTTTTTGAGCATCCTTTAATGCTGAATCAAAATCAATGCCGCAGTTTGTCATCCCACTTAAAATATAATTACACGTACCATTAATAATTCCGTATATTGAATTGACCCTGTTTGCGACAAGGCCTTCTCTTAATGCCTTAATTATCGGTACGCCGCCTGCCACACTTGCCTCAAACCTAAGCTGCACATTGTTCCGCACGGCTTTTTCAAATAACGATTTCTTTTCCTTAGCAAGAAGCGCCTTATTTGCTGTTACTACATGTTTTTTGTTATCAAGCGCCTTGCTTATTATTTCATGCGCCGGGTGTATCCCGCCTATAAGCTCAACAACTATATCTATTTTAGGGTTGTTTAATATATCGTTTACATTTTTGGTTAACAAGCGCTTATCTACCCTAACAAATCGTTTTTTGCGCAGATCTTTGTCGCATATTTTAACAATGTTTATGTTGGCGCCAAGACGCCTTTTAAGGTATGCGCGCTTCTTATTTAAAGCCTCAACTACCCCGCTTCCTACGGTGCCAAATCCTATTATCCCCACATTAATATTTCTCATATAATGCACTCCTCTGTAAAATCCTGTTCTTAATAGCGTCTTTCAAGCACTGTGCAACTGAAACATCGTTTACGACAATACCTGCCTGCCGGCAGGCAGGTGTGCAGAAAGACGCTATTATGTTCACTGTCGGCTGTGAACCAAACTGGTCGGGACGGCCGGATTTGAACCGGCGACCCCTTGAACCCCATTCAAGTGCGCTAGCCAAGCTGCGCTACGTCCCGA
>CAZBNF010000082.1:0-3664 GCA_964493115.1 uncultured Planctomycetia bacterium
TTGGATTATAGGTGCTTTTCCTTTAATGCGTTTATGCCTTTATTGGAGCAGCGATGGAAAAGGCATAAACGATGATCATTAAAAAAGCCTATTCTTAGGTAAGTGTCGAGGGGCAATCAGATAAAACCATGTTTTAACAGGAAGTCTTTGCTTATGTTTGCATGGGTGGATAGGTTGGCAGAATTTCTGCTCATAAGGCTATGAGTATACTTTGCAAGGATGTCTGTCTCTATGTTTAACCGGCTGCCCTTATCCTTATATCTAAGCGTTGTGCATGATAATGTATAAGGTATAAGCATCACTTTAAAACTATTTTCAGATACACTATTTACAGTAAGGCTTACGCCATCTATCGCAATAGAGCCTTTTTGGGCTAAAAAACCTTTAAAGTTCCTGGGGATATCTATACTAAACTCTATGAAATCTCCTATAACTGATTTTGATAACAACCTTCCCGCGTAATCTATGTGCCCTGTGACAAAATGCCCCCCTAAACGGCCCCCCTGCATCAATGAGCGCTCAAGGTTCACTCTTTCGCCCTGAGCCAAATCAGCTAAATTACAAGACCTTAGAGTCTCCTGGCTGATATCAAAAACAAGTATGCCTTTATGCTTTTTTACAAGAGTGAGGCAGCACCCGTTTACGCTTATGCTGTCACCCTCTTTTGAGTCAGGGTAGCAGATCCTGCTCTCAAGCGTTAATTCAGCTGAATCTTCTTTGCGTGACAATAAATGGACAATTGCCAGCTCTTCAATTATTCCTGTAAACATCTGCCTCCACCAAAAAATCCTTATCTATTCTTTGTAATTTAACGTTTGAGAGCTTAATTGCCTCTCTTATGCTACTCGCCCCTTTTCCACCTATTGAATTAACAGCATCCCTGCCGCCTATTATTATAGGGCATATAAAGAAATAGATCTTGTCAACGAACCCTGCCTCAAGCATTGAAGCGGCAATCTCGCCGCCTCCTTCAACTAAAATGCTGTTTATTCCATTTTGCATAAGTTTTTTCATTAAAATTTTAAGGTCAACATGCCTCAATCCAGATCCGATGCGCATGATATCAGCGCCTTTTCTTCGTAAAGCCGCCTCCTTGTCAGCAGAAGCTCCATGTGTCGTTGCTATTATTGTCTTGCCTGGAGATAATCTGCTAAAGAGTTTTGCATTTACAGGGGTTTTCAGGTTCGTATCTATTATTATTTTTACAGGCTGCCTTATACGCTTAAGAGGGGCTTTCCCGGGTTTTCTTATTGAGAGCAATGGGTCGTCGCATAAAACTGTATTTATGCCTACCATTACAGCATCGTGGCCGCTTCGCAGAGCATGGACAAACGCCCTTGATTGTTCAGAGCTTATCCATTTAGAATCATTTTTTCTTGTAGCGATTTTTCCGTCAATGCTTTGGGCGAGCTTTAATGTTACAAGGGGTTTTTTGTTTTCCATCCTCTTTATAAAATCCGGGTTTAGTTTTTCTGCCTGTGATTTTAAAATACCACATCTTACTTTTATGCCTCTTGCTCTAATCGCTGCAACACCTTTTCCATTATTTAACGGATTAGGGTCAAGCCCGGCACAGAAAAGCTCTTTTACGCCTGACTTTATAATAGCATCTGTGCAAGGAGGGGTCTTTCCGTAATAAGAACATGGCTCAAGCGTTACAAAGGCAGCCGCGCCTTTAGCCCCTTTACCGGCTGCCTTTAACGCCAGGGCCTCAGCATGAGGGCCGCCAAATTCTTTGTGAAATCCCGACGATATAACCTTACCGCTCTTTACAACAACACATCCCACCAGAGGGTTATGGCCGGTTTTTCCCCTGCCAAGCTTCGCCTGCTCTATAGCAAGGCTCATAAACTTCTCAGCAGCTTTTAAGCGCATTCTTTAAGGCCTCAACATAAGAGTAAGAAATTGTTGTCTTTCCCAGGAGCGGTTCTCCTTTTAGGTCGCCATGGCAATCAGAACCCCCTGTTACTATCAGATCATGCTCTCTTGCAAGGCTTTCATATGCCTTTGCTGCCTTATCTGAATGCTCGCTGTGAAAAACTTCTATGCCTTCAAGTCCCTCGCTTATAAGCCTCGGCAATATATTATCGATATCATTAATTCCCGGATGGGCTATTACAGGAATACCCCCTGATATTTTTATGATATCTATAACTTCTTTTGATGTATATCTAAAACTTGAAACATAACAAGGCTTATTATCCCCTATATACGTTTTGAACGCGTCGCGCCAATTGGAAATAAGACCTTTTTTATGCATGTATTTAGCTATGTGCAGCCTGCTTATAGATACATCACCTGCAAACTTCATCAGATCTTTGGCGTCTATTTCCATCCCGCGATTTTTCAGAAGCTCAACCATCTTATAGAGCCTGACTATTCTGTCCTGCCTTATCTTTGCTAAAAAATCCAATAACCTCGGATCGTGGTAGTTTATGCAGTATCCTAATATGTGCATCTGGCTGCCGGACTCTTCAGCGCTTATCTCAACACCAGGTATTATCTCTACGTTATAGGCATTGCCCGCGCTCATTGCCTCATCAATACCAAAAACACTGTCATGGTCTGTAATGGATATGCAGCAAACACCTTTTTCGCTGGCAACCCTGACAACATCTTTAGGGCTTAAGGAGCCATCTGAATATTTTGTATGTATATGAAGGTCTGCCCTCTTATTCATTTTTCTTTTGCCTCTGTTTTCTTTATTTTATCCAATATGCCGTTTACAAATCTACCTGACTCTGTGTCACCATATTTTTTTGCAAGATCCACTGCCTCGTTTATTGATACCTTAGGCGGTATATCATCTACATAGAGAAGCTCATAGCATGCCATTCTCATGATATTTCTGTCAATCACAGCCATTCTTTCAAGCTGCCAGTTTTGGGCATATGAGGATATAGTGCTATCTATAATCTTGATATTTTCAAGGGTGCCTCTGGCAAGAGTCGCGGCAAACTCTTTTATAGAAAGGTCTGATTCATCCATGTCGCAGAGCTGGTTTTCTAAAAAATCTCCGATTATAGAATCCAGATCTTCATGCCTTATGTCAACCTGGTACAAAAGCTGTAAAGCAATCTCCCTTCCCCTTGTCCTTTTCCTCATAGTTTTATTCTTTCTGCGGCTGCTATATAACGCTTAACAGGTTTACCATCTCTATTGCTGATAAAGCGGCGTCTCTGCCTTTATTGCCTTCCTTCGCGCCTGCGCGTTTTATAGCCTGCTCCATATTATCCGCGGTAATTACCCCAAATATGGTCGGCACATTCAGGTCAAGGCCTACTTTAGCAACGCCCTTGGCAACCTCAGAGGCAACATAGTCAAAATGCGGCGTCTCACCTCTTATCACAGTACCTAGGCATATTATCGCGTCGTATTTTTTAGAGCCTGCCATTTTTTTCGCGACAAGCGGCACCTCAAAAGCCCCTGGCACCCATGCAACCTCCATCTCTGAATCTTTTGCACCATGCCTTGTCAGAGTATCAATACATGACTCCAAAAGTTTTTTTGTTATAAAATCATTAAAGCGTGAAACAACAATTCCAAAACTCTTGCCCTTTGTTATTAAAGCACCTTCCAATACCTTTACCATATCACATCCTCCTTTTTTAAACATTATTTAACTTATGTCCGAGTTTTTCTTTTTTTGTCTTAAGATAATGCC
>CAZBNF010000082.1:3764-4983 GCA_964493115.1 uncultured Planctomycetia bacterium
TAAACATTATTTAACTTATGTCCGAGTTTTTCTTTTTTTGTCTTAAGATAATGCCTGCACTCATCAGTTGCTTCGATCTCAATGGGCACTCTTTCGACTATTTTAAGGCCATATCCTTCAAGGCCTATAACTTTTTGAGGATTATTCGTAAGAAGCCTTATGCTGTTAACCCCAAGATCTGCTAAAATCTGGGCACCTATGCCATAATCCCTTAAGTCTGCTTCAAATCCAAGCGCATGGTTTGCCTCTACTGTATCAAGGCCCGCATCCTGCAATGAATATGCCTTCAGCTTGTTCACAAGGCCTATGCCCCTGCCTTCCTGGCTCATATATAAAAGAACTCCGCATCCTTGCTGGCTTATCATACTTAAAGCGCTATGCAACTGCTTCCCGCAATCACACTTTTTTGAACCGAATATATCACCTGTAAGGCACTGCGAATGCACCCTTACCAGAACACCTGCTTCTTTTTTATCTGTCAGATCTCCTTTCACCAAAGCCATATGATGATAGCTGTCTACCATGGATTCATAAACATAAAGCGTAAAATCGCCAAAATCAGTGGGCAGCTTTGTCTTAACAAGGCATTTTATCAGTTTGTCAAATTTACATCTATACGCTATGAGATCTTTAATAGAGCATATCTTAAGATTGTGTTTCTGGGCAAACTTCAAAAGCTCAGGCAGGCGTGCCATTGTACCGTCATCGTTCATTATCTCACAAATAACCCCCGCGGGATAGAGGCCTGACAGCCTCGCAAGGTCTACAGATGCCTCTGTGTGGCCTGCGCGCACTAAAACACCGCCATCTTTTGACCTTAAGGGGAATATGTGGCCTGGCCTGGCAAGATCATCAGGGCTCGCGTTATTATCTATCATAACTTTTATAGTAAATGCCCTGTCATGCGCTGATATGCCTGTGGTTATACCCTTTGCCGCGTCAACCGATATAGCCCATGCCGTGTTAAATGGAGTATTTGAATTATTTATCATCGGATGAAGATTTAACTCGTCCATCCTGCTGCCTTCCAGGGCAACGCAGATAAGCCCGCGCCCGTGCTTTGCCATGAAGTTTATACTATCAGCCGTAGCATGCTGGGCAGAGCAGACAAGGTCACCTTCATTTTCACGCGATTCATCATCAACGATGACTACAATTCTGCCTGCCTTTATTTCCTGCATTATTTCCGGAATGGTATTAAGTTTCATAAGATTGCTCC
>CAZBNF010000083.1:0-4982 GCA_964493115.1 uncultured Planctomycetia bacterium
CGTGAAAAAGAACGATTTAGACAACTTGTAAAGAACAAACCAAGGGCCATCCGAAGGTACGGATGTAGACTTTTTTTGGCATATTTTTATAACTCTTTGGTTCTTTTGACATTGTGTTTTTCTTTCTGTTTCTGAAAACAAAAAATTAAAAGGGGGAAAAAGAGAAAAAGAAATTCTTTTTGGGGGCAAAGACCCGCCAATGGCCGGGGCGATTTTGATGTTTTTGTGTTCCCGAATGAAGAAATTCAGTGTAGATATTCTTCGGGACCACTGCAGCAACTTCCTAGTTGCTGCTAAAAAGCAGCCGGAAAGGAAAATCCCCCACCACCCGAAATAGGCAAAAGCCTATTCCCCCTTAAAATACACCCCTTAAAATACATATTGACAATTCGTGTGAAGTGATGTAAAGTATCGACACTATGGACAAAAAATATAATCTTAGTGAAGCGGCAGAAGAATTAGGTTTAACTCGTCAAGGGCTTTATTACTGGATAAAGAAGGGATGGGTTACGCCTAAACGTGATTATAAAGGGCATCCGGTGTTTACGGATGAGTGTATCGTCAAGATCAAGAAATGGCGAGAGACGTTAAAGGATTAGTGGGAGGAATAACCTATGGCAGATAAAAATCAATCACAGCTGATATTATATCAAACAGAGGATGGGCAAACTAAGCTGGAAGTGCGTCTTCAGGATGAGACTGTATGGCTTACGCAAAAGATGATGGCCGAGTTATTTCAAGTATCAGTTCCAACTATAAATGAACATATAAAAAATATACATAGCGAAAGAGAGCAACTTCCAGAAGCAACTATTAGGAAATTCCTAATAGTTCAAAAAGAAGGATCACGAAAGGTTTCTAGAAAAGTTGATTTTTACAATCTTGAGCTTATTGTGGCTGTTGGTTTTAGGGTTCGTTCTCTTCGCGGTACGCAATTTCGTAAATGGGCAACAGAGCATCTAAATGAATATCTTGTCAAAGGGTTTACTTTGGATGATGAGCGTTTAAAGGCCGGAGCAAACATAGGCTCTGATTATTTTGATGAGATTTTAGAGCGTATTCGGGATATTCGCTCTTCAGAGAAACGGTTCTATCAAAAAATCAGAGATATTTATAGACTGGCGGTTGACTATGACCCAAAAGCAGAAGAGACGTTGGAATTTTTTAGTATTGTTCAAAATAAGCTTCATTTTGCTATTTCAGGAAAAACAGCGGCTGAGTTGATCTCAGAGAGGGCTGACGCTAAGAAACCTAATATGGGATTGACTTCATGGAAAGGGGTAAAAGTTCGCAGGCAGGATGTGACGATTGCAAAAAATTATTTAAATCAAAAAGAAATGGAAGGGCTTAATCGAATTGTAACAATGTACTTAGACTATGCTGAGGATCAAGCGAAACGTCATCATCAAATTTTTATGCGAGACTGGCGGAAGAAACTAGATGCTTTTCTAAAGTTCCAAGAGAGAGATATTTTATCGCATTCAGGTAAGGTCAGCAAAGAAATAGCTGATACTTTGGCACTTGAGCATTATGAAGTGTTTGATAGGCATAGATTAACTGCGGAGGCTAAACAAGAAGTTTTGACAGATGATAGAGAGTTAAGGCTTCTTGCAAAAAGAATTGACAAAAAAAGCAAAAAGAAACCAGGTAAGAAATGAAAGTAGCGATTTATATAAGAGTTTCAACTGAAGATCAGGTCAAAGAAGGGTATTCTCTTGAAGTGCAAAGGGAATATCTTGAATCTTTTGCTAAACGTGAAGGCTATGAAGTTTTTAATGTTTATTGCGATGAGGGGATAAGTGCCTATTCCACAAGACGAGAAGCCTTACAGCGATTATTGAAGGATGCCAAGGATAAAAAGTTTGAGCTTGTGCTTGTTTATAAAATAGACCGCTTTAGTCGTAAGCTAAAAGACCTTTTGAATCTAGTTGATGAGCTTTCATCTTATGGTGTAGGGTTTAAGTCAGCAACAGAGCCTTTTGATTCTACAACATCTGCGGGAAAGTTAATGTTTCAGCAATTGGGTAGTTTTGCCGAGTTTGAGCGTAATAGAATTTCCGAAAGAGTCTTCCCTGGAATGATTAAAGGTGTTCAGCAGGGCAACTGGCAAGGAGCAAGGTTTTCTCCGTTTGGCTACATCTACAACAAAGCCAAGAAGCTGTTAGAGATTGAGAAAAGGGAAGCTGATATCGTTAAGCTGATATACACGATGTATCTTTCCGGCAAGAGCACACACGATATAGCGGCATACCTTGATAAGAAAGGTTACAAGACAAGGACAGGCAAACAATTTTACAATAAGTTTATCTGCGATATCCTTAAAAATCAGATATACACTGGTAAAATTGTCTGGAATAAAAAACACTATGACAAGAATCAAAAAACTAAAAAGCATTACAAATATATTAGGAACGATCCTTCAAAAATTCTTGTTGTGCAGGGAAAGCATAAACCGATAATTGATGAAGAAGATTTTGCGGACGTTCAGAAACTATTGGCGAACAAGACACGAACGTGGCGGCCAAGAGCCAAGAACAAAGAATATCTTTTAACAGGCCTTATCACTTGCACCAAATGCAACCATAGATACACAGGCGTGTCTTCCATATCAAACCATCGTTTAAACAAGAAGAAACGCTGGTATCGTTGCTCCGAACCCCATTTAAGTCATCTTAACTGTACCAACAGGGCAGTGAAGGCAGAGGATATTGAGCCGGAAGCGACAAAGATAGTTGCCCAGTTGATCCAAAATGAGCGCCTAAAACAGAGCCGATGGACGACAGGGATTTCACAAAAAGGGGCAAATTTCCCTATTTTTGCTAAAAACGCAAAAACAGACCTCTCTGAGGTCAAGGATAAGCTTAAAATCAACCAAGAAAGGCAGTTAAAACTTACCGACGCTTATCTGGAAAATTTGCTTGGCGAGGACGTCTATCGCGAGAAGATAACAACCTTGAGATGCGAGGAAGATTCCTTGAAGAAACTCCTTGCAGGATATGAACTTAGAGAGATTGGAAGAGAACGTTCAGAGGGGTATATTAACCGAGTAAAAGACTTTCTGGATGGGTACGATGACAGCAAAGAAAAGATAGACTTTGTTACCAAGAAGGAGCTCGCGCGGCTGCTTTTTAAAAACATCAAAATCGCCCCGGCCATTGGCGGGTCTTTGCCCCCAAAAAGAATTTCTTTTTCTCTTTTTCCCCCTTTTAATTTTTTGTTTTCAGAAACAGAAAGAAAAACACAATGTCAAAAGAACCAAAGAGTTATAAAAATATGCCAAAAAAAGTCTACATCCGTACCTTCGGAATGGCCGATGGACACCTTATAGCAGGACTATGGAGGAGATAGCGGAAGCGTTGGTGGGTGTGAAAAGGGAGGTAATTTCATGAAGATTCTTAGATCAATTTTGGTAATTTTGCTGGTAATCGGCATGAGAGTTAGTGTTAGCGTAGCTGAAGACATCTATGTTATTCAAGAAAGCGCGGGAATTGAAAAGGTTGCAATGTTGGGGGACAGTATTAAAAATGCTGAAGCTACCTGGGGGAAGGCAGATCGAGTAGGTAAGGAAGATATGTATATTACTGATTTGTTTTATGAATATCATTCCCGCGGGGCACTTTTTACCACTGATAAAACAGGAGTAATTAAAAACATCACATTATACGCTAATACCGGTAATAAGGATCCATTTCATAAAACAGGGCTCATGTGGATTAATCCGAGCTCGATTTACCAGACATTTCAAGGTGCAACCTCTAAAGGGTTGAAATTCAAAGATAAACTGACCCCGGAAGATGTTTACGGCATATATGGCAAGCCAGATAATGCCATAAAGGGGGGGTCTGATGTGTCAGTAAGATTAAAAGAAGGCAAGCCATTGATTATTGACAATGGGAAAGCAGGATTTACTATTAATTACCCGGATTTGGGTATCGCATTTGAGGTATTCGACGGGCTGGTTGAAAGTTGTACTCTTACTATGAGGGATATCAAGGAATAGCTGATATGCCATTTACCCCATTTCATTTTGGTGCGCATGCGTGCGCCGTTCTTCCGCTTCAGAGAAAATTAGATATTCCGGCGTTCATGTTGTCTAATGTCATTATTGACATCGAGCCTTTGCTTGTAATATTTTTTAACCTGAATTATCCGCTGCATGGTTATGTGCATACATTTATTGGTAGTATTATAATCGGTTCCTTATGGGGATGTATTGTTTATGTGTCAAGAAAACCGCTTAGTAAAGTGATGAATTTCTTAAAATTGTCTTATGTGCCTTCGATAAGAATAAGTATCCTTTCGGGAGCGCTCGGTGGTTGTTTACATGTTTTGTTTGATGCGCCAATATATGCTGATATAAAGCCATTCTATCCATTAAGCATTAATCCTTTGTACGGGCTTGTTTCGATTCCTATGATGTATCTGCTGTGCACTTTATTTTTTATTCCTGCTATTGTTTTATACATTTTTGCACGAAGATACTATAACCGATGAACGTGCGAGACATTTTGAAGTGAATAGGAAAATTAAGCGTAGAAGTAACTATTTTGTCTATATTGTTAAATGTTCTGGCGGTACCTATTATGCGGGATATACGAATAATTTAGATGAGAGGATTAGGCTTCATAACAGTGGTCGTGGAGCAAAGTATCTTAGAGGGAAGTTGCCCGTTAAGTTGGTATATGCGAAAGAATATAGATATTATAAAAATGCTTTGGTTGGTGAAAGAAAGATTAAGAAGTTAACCAGATTTCAGAAAGAAGAATTGATAAGGATATATGAGAGAAATAAAGTTAATGGATAACTATACGGCTGCCCCCACAGATTTTTTGCTTTCGGCAAAAAATCTAAACGTGGGGGCACCCATGATTAGGTTTTCAAAAAGAGATAGGGGTTTAACGTGAAAGTCTTTTTGAAAACCTATGGGTGTCAGATGAACGAGAGGGACTCTGAGATTATCATAAGCATGATGATGCAGGAGG
>CAZBNF010000084.1:0-4936 GCA_964493115.1 uncultured Planctomycetia bacterium
CTCTTGCGGTTAAGGTATATTTTTCAAGGTTTGTAAAACCATCAACGCCTATTTCATGAGCATCATACGGATCATATGGGTCTGCATCTTGATCGTTAGGTATTCCATCATAATCACTGTCACCACTTGGCGGCGTTACAGGGCCTACATTAGGTATCCCATTTCCACCGTCATAGATATACGGTATATAACCTGTCTTTGCAAAGACAAAATAGCTTGAGGCAAGGGCTGCCTCGCAGTTGTAGGCATCAAAGCCAGTGCCTGTAGGCACATTACCTGCAACGCTTTTATCAAGATACGAGGCATATGGCGCTATCTTTGATAATGGGTCATCATTAGGAACTTTGAAAAATGTCTCAAGGCTTGAAACTAATGTATTATATTTATCGAGATACTCCGCTGCCTTTGTTTCGTTTTCTCTATCGTGATATATCTGGGCAACCCTTAAATAAGCAAGGGCCATCTGTGATGAAATCTCAACTGAACCATAATTACCAGTTTGCGAAACAGAAAATTTAAAAAATATCGGCTTATTATTGGTATCAAAGAACGCTGTTCTTGACTCTATAGCAAGTAACATCGAATCAACTTCCTGGTCTCTCTGCCCCTCAGCAGCTCCAAAAAATGCATCGCCAAACATCATATCTAAAGGCGCTAAAGCCATGACATCTGTTGCCACATAACCGGTGACATCAACTTTTTCCCACGAAGTACCGTTAAACTCTGCGGCAGAATGGAAAAGATGGACATCGAAATTATACATGTCCTTAAGCCAGGCCTTTATATCATCGACTGCCTGCTGGTGAACAGTATTTCCCGTTATGCGATATAACGCCTGAAAAGCATAAAGGGCTCTTTCATTCTGTTCTGTTGACTTTAAGTTCCAGAAGAAATAATCGCCGCTGTCGTGGTACATACCTATCGGGCCATAACGCAAGCCACCATCTGAATCCTGGAGATTGAGCATGTACCCGCCTAAAAGAATTGCAAAATCTTTATACACCTCATTCTGGGTCTTATCATAAGCCTCAACAGCATACATAATAAGTTTTGCAGCAGCGCCTGTATCAACAGCCCAGTCCCAGCCATTCCACCACTCCGTTACATCCCTATTTTTTATCCTTATTATCCTATAAGGGCCGTATAATATTGAGTCCCCATTTTCATCAGTATGGCCATCGCTGCATTTTAACAGCGGGTTTGATGTATCTGCTCTGTAATGATAATAATCTATATAGGTATCAAGTATGGTTGTATCGCCATTAAATAATGATATCCTGCCAAGTATGGCCTGATCATAGCTTGAAGCGCCTGAATTTATCAAGTCCTCGCATTGGGATGTACCTCCTCCAAGATAGCGCTGAAAACTCCTTGTAAGGCCGTTAAAACCTGAGTTACTCCCTTCAGCTCTGTCTAAAAAGTACTTTACGTAAGAAAGCCCTGCTGCATAAAAATCTGGTTTTTCAGGGTAAGGATCACCACTGCTCCCACCGCCTATTGTAACAGAGGCACTGAAGCTTGTCTTTGATACTGAGCTAAACGCGGCAAAAGACAAAGGCACGTCTATCAGGCAGAGCGCGGCGACGAGTAAAATGCTTATGCATTTTACCATAATAACGCTTACTGAGTTATTTTTTGCCGCAATACGCATATTAATCGCCTGCCTTTACCGTTTCCAGCTTTTCAATAGTATTTCCTGAAACATGGAATTCAATCTCTTTCATTACAGGTGCTATCTTATCCTCATAATCCAACGCAACTTCTGCCTTGTAGATGCCGTCTCGTAAACCAGGTTCACGCCATCCAAGCCGGTATATCTGAGCTCTGTCTCTTAACACAATATGAGGCCTTTTAAGAGACATGGTATTCAATGTCCTGCCATCACTGTTTTTTACAATTACCCTTACATCAGGCACTATATGTACATTGCCTGTATTTTTTATTTTAACTATAAAATTAAGTTCATAAAAATCACCTTTTCTGCTATATAATACTTTACTATCCTCTATAATAAGGCCGTAATCCTCTGTTGTCTTAACTATCATATAAACAGGTACCCCATTTCTTATGTTAAGCTGTGACTCCGTATTGTCTTTATAGCATAGAAACAGCATAGCAACCTGCTCACCCGCAATGTTTTCAGGCGCACTTAACTTCACGATAAGGGGGGTGGATTCGCCTGCCTTTACATAGACATTATCGCTTTCCAATGATAGCCATTGATAAAGGTCTTTAACGCCTGACCATGCCTTTGGCTCTATTATTATATCGATATCCTCATCGCCTGAGTTATATATCTGATACATAATAACTTCTTCTTCTTCCGGCATAAGGGACACTATATGCCTGTCAGGTAAAACAGACACCCCTGCTTCAGAGCAGGCTGAAGTTGCTGTAATCAATACAGCTAGTATGCACAAAAAAATAATAATCCTCATATCTTCTCCATTAATCTAGCGCTGTTGAAAATTTTATATCATCAAGATATATGGTACATCCATCAGGGCTTGGTTCATGGTCTGCTGCAAATATCACAGCTATGCCCCCTGTTATCTCTGACAGGTCAAGGCCTGCAAGAGGTATTATGTATCTCTGCCAGCTCGTAGTTAATGCCGGGCTTCTCCACATAATAGAGGCCCTTGCTGAATCCCACATATTTCCAAACCCTACCTTTATCTGCATTCCTGAGTTTGATGAATCAGTCCTTGCCCTTAATATTATCCAGTTAGCCCCTCTTAAGTCATAACCATTATGCGTAGGGCTATTGCCTGAGTACGACCATATATCACTCGGCTCAAGCCACATTATCCCGCCCCACTTGCTTCCATCTGCGCCGTTATTACCATTGTAATGGATCTTAAAACAGTGTGTGCCCTGATATGGCGTTACTTCCTTGCATTTTGAATTTACTGTTATAATCTTGTGCGAGTTGTCATAGTTATACCATCCAGAAGGCGCAAAGTGGTTTTCAAGTGTAGCGCCCTGCTCGTTCGGCCAATCTGTCAAAGGTGCGTCCTTATAAAGATATATCGGAAAAGGCGATATCCCTTCGTAAGCTTCTATCGTAAGGGCTGATGTCTTGTATACGGCTTCGACTGAAGACATTGTAAAATTGGCGGCAAGATATATGAATGACTTTTTAGGGTTGCCACTTCTTCCGCCCTCATTCCATGCAATACCTGCCTGATTCCACAGCGTAACATAATCATCTCCATTCTGAAAAGCCTCATTGGGTAAGGTAACAGGATCATCAATTGTGTTTTTGTCTTTTAAAAAATGCCACATATAATCGCTAAAGCCTAAATCATTAGGCCTTTGGACAGGGACAACCGGATCAGCAATAGTAGAATCTGCAATACGCCATGCCATAGGAAGCGAGAATATGGTGTTGTCTGTCTTTACCAGACCCGCGGGATTAGCTGTTCCTGTATATTTGGGGTCAGCTGTTTCATTTTTATTATCAGTATAAATTTGAATGCCCCAGGACTGTGGTAAACCGCTGTGGGATATCTCTATATATTGGTCTGCTATCTTCCACCCTGTATGGCCTGCATTGACGCTGCTCCAGGTAATAAGCCCATTCTGCGCAGGCTGATTATTGCTGATATTTCGTATAACCACATCAACGCTTCCGCCTCCATCACAGATTATTTTCACAGAAGCACTATCGGCATAGCAATACGAAGCCATGGTTAGACATAAAAACATAGCTGATAAATATATAATATTCCTGATACTCCCACAAACGTATTTCATGTTTTCTCCAATTTTATGCATTTTCCCAATATATAAGAACCTGGCCTTGCCTCGGCCTTGCCTGATACAATCAGTCGGCATCAGGCAAGGCCAGGAAAATCTTATATATTAGAGACGATACATCTCTACGGTCAAGCTGCTGGTAGTATAGGTTACTCCAGGCATTGCCATTGTAAAATTAGCTCCTAGATACAGATAATACGTTGTATCAGTAGCTGACGGCGTAGCATAATCAGTAGGTGCATGCTGGTAACCATCTGAACCTATAAAAGTTGCATATGGATCATCGGTACCGAATGCCTGCACATCTACTGTAACCGTATCCATATCAGTGCCTTTGTCAAGCATGAAGAACCACGGATAGTATTCAACAGCAGGGGTTGTGCCATCAGCAAGAACCTGATATCCAAGCACTGTTTTCTCAACTATTCCAAGCCCAGCGCTACCTGCAACCAGCTTTTCTGTCTTTGTCCTCCATGCCATAGGCAGGCTGTAGATCGTGTTTGATGTGTTGATCAAACCAGCTGGATTTCCAGTACCTGTGTAATTGGTGTTATTGGTATATATCTGAATACCCCAATCACTATAGGTAGCAAATCCATTGACAGCAACGTATTGATTTGCAGCCAACCACCCTGTCACTCCAGAAGAAACACCTGTCCATGTTACAGAACTAGCGCTTGCATCACCTGAAACATTCTTCAGGGCCGCGCTGAACGGAACTGTTACATCAGGTGTTCCGCCTACAGATCCGCTGCTGGCAGAGAATGTCTCGGTTCCTATGCTTGAAAATGCAGCAAACGACAGACCGCTTGTAGAGATTACCATCGTAATTGCTATCACGATAGATAATAAACTCTTCATATTTTTCACCTCCTTTCCTGTAAATTTTTTTGCAAAACTCATTATCATGTTTCGCATTTTTTTCTCCCTTTTTTGTTTACTAGTTTATAATATTTTTATTATATATATTAAATAATAAATACAGATATAGCCCTAGCTACTGTATTTACTCATCGTTTTTAATACTGCAGATCCGAAAACCCCTTATATTTTCCTTTGTTATAATGCAAATATACCCGAAAATGGTACTTTTGTCAAGCTTTTTGTATGATTTATTAAAGTTTTAAAAAAACATATTGTTTTCTCTCCCACCATTTTTCCACCGATTATTTTTTGA
>CAZBNF010000085.1:0-1968 GCA_964493115.1 uncultured Planctomycetia bacterium
CAAGCACTGCCCCTTCTATAACAAAAACGCCGTTTAACCTATCGCCGGCTACAAGTGGTATCGCGATAAGTGTCCTTATGTCTTCCGAAAACTTAAGGCTATCAGGGGGCGGCATATTTGAATCCCTATCAACAATCAACGGGCTTTTTTTGCCTATCATAAAATCACACAATATTTCTTCATAGCCGCTTAAATTATCTGCCGTGCTGAGTGGCTGCGGAAGATTATACACCATATCTATTTGGGCTTCGTTTTCCTTGAACGAAAATATAATCAATTTACATTTTGTGAAATGAAAATACCCGGTAATGGATTTTTTCATACACTCTATAAGCTCATTAAGCGTTGTGGTTGATATCATCTCTTTTGGCGCCTGATACAGGCTGCTTATATCATGCACTGTTTTTTCAAGGTGCAATTTTTGATCCCTTAATTTATTATCAAGCTCGTAAAATGAGCGATGTTCTTCCTTTACAACGCTTAGAACCTTCTCTTTTATGCCAAGTAGTGAAAAGGTTGAACGCCTCAATCCTATGCCGGCGGCTGATACGAGTAAGATAAAAACAGACGTCTCTAAAACACTGGCTAAGCTGACATTTAAAAATAGGAATCCGGTACACATTAATAATGAAATAAAAATTACAACAACAGCTTCGTATAGCCCAAAGAATATGGCCGCGATTGCTACCGGCACTGCTATGGAGTTAAAAATCGGGTTATAGAATTGCCCTGTTGCCGTAAGAAGCACAGAGGCTATAAACAGCAGGCTTATAATGATAAGGGATATTAGGCAGCGCATACTCTATTACGGCCTTCCTTCTTGGCTTTGTACAACAAAAAATCCGACCTTTTAAGCAAATCATCTTTATCTTTCATCTCATCGGAATACGAACAAACACCGGCAGATATGGTTACACCTGTCTTTTCGCGCCTTAACACGAATTTACGCTTTGATACGTCCTGTCTTATCTTTTCAGCAAGGCCGGTCGCTTTATGGCTGTCGGTGTTGGGCAATATAATCAAAAATTCTTCTCCGCCGTATCTTGCTATAAGCTGGGTATGTTTTTTTACAACATCATTTAAGACATGGGAAATTCCTAGAAGTACTTTATCGCCGGCAGAGTGGCCATATTTGTCGTTATAGTCCTTGAAATGATCAATATCTATGATAATAACGGAAAGCGGCGTTTGGTTTATTCTCGCTTTTTCCACTTCACTATAGAGCAGTAACTTCATGTGCCTGTGTATATAAAAACCCGTAAGCGAGTCCTTTGTGGAAAGCTCCTCTGTGGCACTATATAACCGTGCGTTATTGATAGAACTTGACGCGATATCTGATATAAAATCCAAAAGCCTTAAATCATCAAATGAATATGTGTTTTTCTCTCTGCTGTTTAAACGCAGTATACCCATTATACGGGACTGGCTTACCATGGGTACACTTATTAAAGATTTAAAATACCTCTCGCCATTTAATGGCTTGTAATCAAACCGGAAATCTTCGGCTATATCCTCAACACTCAAAGGCTGCCTTTCTTTAAATACCCATTTGTCGAATATATCCCCATTTTTTTCCTCTACCTTAGACAGCTGCGTGGATTTTTTGGAAGCAGCCAGCAAAAGCTTCTGCTGATTTTCATTAACAGCAAATAAAAGGGCGGCATCTGAACCTGGTATCATATCATAGGCGGTATCCACGGCCAATTGATATATGTTTTCAAGTGAAATCCTCGCGCTGAAACCCTCGCCTATCTCTCTTAGCCTTCTGTACCTATCCAGGCGCAGGGAAAGGGCATTATTAAACTTTTCCGTTTTCTTCCAATCTGCTTTTACCAGATTGGAGGCCACTTTTATTTTCTCAATTGCCGTTGAATTTTGCCCTATTTTAGCTATTCTTCTTTGATAAAACAGGCAAACAACCACGGCAAGCATAGCGAGAATAATTGACCCTAAATTATAAGAATAGAA
>CAZBNF010000085.1:2068-4833 GCA_964493115.1 uncultured Planctomycetia bacterium
GGAGATAATATTATTAAAACGCCAAATATTATTATGACATAGGGTATTAAAGCATAAAGATAGGCCGGATTGCCGCTAAAGGCGAGAAAACCGGTAATAACGAAATAGGCTATAAAGAAAGACAGCAGGGACAATATACCGAATAAGATAATTTTAAGTTTTAGGGGATACATACTTAATTATGTGACAGTCTTTTCTGTCTTGGGGTCAAAAAAGTGCGCTTTTGTCATATCAAAAACTATATCCATTTCCTGATTGACAACAGGATTGTTGTGCCCGCCAACACGGGCGATAAAGGTGTGCTTTCCTGTATTAAGATACAGGTACACTTCCGCGCCCATTGGCTCTACTACCTCACATACGGCTGAAATAGTGTTATCCGGTGAGGCATATTGCACGAAGAGCTTGTCATAAACATCTTCTGACCTTATACCTAAGGTGATTTCTTTATCGCAATAAGGTTTAAGCTTATCATGCATTTCATCAGCCAACTTAACCATAAAATTGCCTTCATTGAAAAACAGCTTATTTTCCTTTTTTACTATTATGCCGTTCATGAAGCTCATAGGGGGGGACCCTATAAAACCTGCTACAAATTTATTTACAGGCTTGTCATACAGAGTTATCGGATCAGCTATTTGATCTATAATACCGTCTTTCATAACAGCAATCCTTGTTCCCATTGTCATGGCCTCTACCTGATCATGGGTAACATAGACCATTGTAGTCTGAAGCCTTATGTGAAGCTTATTTATCTCTATCCTCATTTGGCCTCTCAGCTTAGCGTCAAGGTTGCTAAGAGGCTCATCGAATAAAAACACAATAGGTTTTCTGACAATCGCCCTTCCTACGGCAACACGCTGCCTTTCGCCTCCTGATAAAACCTTTGGCCTTTTATTAAGGTGTTTTGTTATACCCAGTATTTCAGCTGCTTCTTTTACTCTCTGGTCTATATCACTCCTTGAATACTTGCGAAGTTTTAACGCAAATGCCATATTTTCATATACAGTCATATGCGGGTAAAGAGCGTAATTCTGAAATACCATTGCTATATCGCGGGCCTTTGGCGGCACTCCATTAACCATTTGATCGCCTATATAAAGCTTCCCCTTTGTAGGCTCTTCCAGGCCCGCTATCATTCTTAATATCGTGGATTTACCGCATCCTGATGGGCCCACAAGCACCAGGAACTCCTTGTTTTCTATTCCAAGGCTCACATTATCTACAGCAAGGACATTGCCCGAATAAGTTTTGGAAACATTGTTTAAGCTTACCTGTGCCATTTTTTATCAGTTCCTGTTTGTGTACTCTATTAGCAATGATAGGGTGCTTTTCATATCTTTTCTGCCTACTATCATATCAATAAACCCATGTTCCAGCAAAAATTCCGATTTCTGAAAACCTTCGGGAAGCTTCTGGCGTATTGTCTGTTCAATGACGCGCGGGCCTGTAAAACCTATTAATGATTTAGGTTCAGCTATTATAATATCGCCTAATGAAGCAAAACTTGCCAGGACACCTGCCATGGTGGGATTTGTAAGTACGGATATAAAAAAACCACCTGATTTATTCAATCTTGACAAGGCGGCTGATGTCTTTACCATCTGCATAAGCGAAAACATGCCTTCATACATCCTGGCGCCGCCTCCTGAGCCTGAAATAACTATTACAGGTACTTTCTCCTGCTCCGCGAGCTCTATGGCCCTTGTTATCTTTTCACCCACAACCGAACCCATAGAACCCATTATAAACCTTGAATCTGTTACAGCCAGGATGACATCCTTACCGTTTATTTTGCCTCTTCCGTAAACCGCGGCCTCTTTAAGCCCTGTCAACTCTGAATCCTGCTTGAGTTTCTCTTTGTAGGTTTTAGGGCCCTGAAATTCAAGCGGATCAACTGAAGTAAGATCGCTGTCAAGCTCTATGAAGCTGTCTTTGTCAAGCGTAACATCTATGCGCCTAGGTATGCTTAATATAAAATGATAATTGCATTTAGAGCAAA
Source organism: uncultured Planctomycetia bacterium (assembly GCA_964493115.1). Lineage (GTDB taxonomy): Bacteria > Omnitrophota > Gorgyraeia > JABMRG01 > JABMRG01 > CAZBNF01. The sequence continues at coordinate 4,071 of CAZBNF010000085.1, forward strand.
CCATAAGATTTTCTTCAAGCGTCTTATTGAATATAATCTCACCGCAGCCTGCACATTTAGTCCACAGGCCATCAGGAATCTTACTCTTCCTGTTGCTTTTTATCAGTCTTTTATCCGGGTGTTTTTGTTTTCCAAAAAATATGGCCATATTATTGCAGCCCCAGCAACTCTTTAACTTTATCTACAGCTGATGAGGCATCCTGAGCGTATCCATCAGCGCCTATCTGATCGGCATAATCCTGGGTAACAGGGGCCCCGCCTATCACTGTTTTTATCTTATTGTTCAGGCCTCTTTGTCGAAGCATTTCTATAGTAGATTTCATGGAAGGCATTGATGTAGTCAGAAGAGATGACATTGCTATCAAAGAGGCATCCAGAGATTCTGCCTTGTCAATAAAGGCTTTGGCAGGGGCATCTATGCCAATGTCAATGACGCGAAATCCAGCGCCTTTTAACATCATTACAACCAGGTTTTTTCCTATATCATGAAGATCACCTTTAACAGTACCTACCACAACCGTTGCCTTGGGTTTTACCCCGGTATTGGCTAAAAGCGGCTCCAGTATATCAAGCGCGGTATGCATGGCCTTTGCGGCAATAAGCACCTCTGGGACAAATATCTCGTTTAGCTTAAACTTTGCCCCCACCCGGGCCATACCTGCTATAAGGCCTTTTTCCAGCACATCTTCAGGGGATTCGCCTTCAGAGATTGCCTGATTTACCAGTTTTGAGGTTTGTACGATATCCCCATTGAATATAGCGT
>CAZBNF010000086.1:0-4700 GCA_964493115.1 uncultured Planctomycetia bacterium
TTACACTTCCATTAATTCTTTGTCTTTTTGCTGTAATATAGCGTCTATTTCTTTTATATATTTATCCGTAAGTTTTTGTATATCTTCCTGGGCTTTGAAGGCCTCATCTTCTGAGGCAAGCTTATCTTTTTCAAGTTTTTTAGCATGCTCATTGGCATCGCGTCTTACAGTACGCACAGATACACGACCGTCTTCTGCCATTTTTTTTGTTATTTTTATGAGTTCCTCGCGCCTTTCTTCTGAAAGAGGTGGTATGCTTACACGTATTACCTTACCATCATTAGTAGGCATTGACCCTATGTTACTCTGCTGTATAGCCTTTGCTATATCGTTTAGACTTGAAGGGTCCCATGGTTGAATTATTATAAGCTTTACATCAGGCGCAGATATATTCGCAAGCTGTTTAAGAGGCGTCTGGGTGCCGTAATAGTCAACATGTATGCCCTCTACCAAAGAAACTGATGCCCTGCCTGTTCTGACCGAACTAAACTCTCTCTTGCTAGCCTCTACCACCTTTTTCATCCTGTCTTCTGTATTTCGTATAACTTCTTTTACCGAATTCATATTATCGCCCCCTTATAATAGTACCTATTTTTTCTCCGTTTACCGCTTTTTTAAGGTTTCCTTCTTTAAACAGATCGAATACTAATATAGGTATCTTATTGTCCATGCATAAACTAACTGCCGTAGCGTCCATAACCTTAAGCTGCTTATTGAGAAGATCTATATAACTTAAATTTGTATATCTTTTTGCGTTTTTATTTTTTAAGGGGTCTTCAGAATATACACCATCCACTTTTGTGGCCTTAAGAATAATATCAGCGCTTATTTCCGCCGCTCTTAATGCCGCTGTGGTATCTGTCGTAAAATAAGGATTACCCGTACCACACACAAATATTACGACTCTTTTTTTCTCCAGATGCCTTATGGCGCGCCTTCTTATATAAGGCTCGGCAATCTGGCGCATTTCTATTGCTGTCTGAAGACGGGTGAATACTCCTTCTTTTTCAAGCGCATCCTGTAATGCCATGCCGTTTATTACTGTGGCAAGCATGCCCATATAATCAGCTGTGGACTTATCTATACCGTTTTTGGAGGCCTGGGCACCTCTTAGTATATTGCCTCCGCCTATTACAATCGCCGTTTCAATACCCATATTATGAACTTGTTTTATCTGCGAAGCAATAGACCTGGTAACAGAGATGTCTATTCCATATCCGCATTCCCCTTGCAGTGATTCACCGCTTAACTTAAGGACTATCCTCTTGTAAAAAGGCTTTGGGGAAAACTTTTTGGAATTTTTAATCATGCAGTCTGGCCTAACTGGTAACGGGTAAACCTTTTTACAACAACATTTTCGCCTGTCTTGGCTATTAGATCCGTAAGAAGAGTCTTAACAGATATCTTCGGGTCTTTTATGTAGGGCTGTTCGAGCAAGCATGCCTCCTGGTAATAGCTATTGATCTTTCCTTCTAGTATTTTTTCAAGGGCAGTTTCAGGCTTATTCTTGTTCTGTTCTTTTATTATATCTTTTTCCTTTGCCAGTTCCGCTTCCGGAACATCCTCTCTGGAAATATAGCTGGGATTTGCGGCTGCTATCTGCATCGAAAGCTCTTTTACGAAACTCTTAAAATCATCATTTCTCGCGACAAAATCTGTTTCACAATTAACCTCAAGGAGAACGCCTATCTTGTTGTTTGTGTGTATATATGAAACGATAAGGCCTTCTTTGGCAGCCCTTGATGATCTTTTGCTGGCAAGGCTAACCCCCTTTTTGCGAAGGATATCAATGGCTTTGCTTAAATCCCCTGATGCCTCTTGAAGGGCATGTTTACATTCCATCATACCAGCGCTTGTCTTTTCTCTCAGTTCCTTTACTTTATCCAGCATTTTTGAAGAATTCCTTTCCAATGTTATTCAGTTTCTTCTGCCTTATCTGCGGTTACCACCTTTGCCTCTGCAAACTTCTTTTTTCCCTCTAAAACGCTGTCAGCTAACACAGAGAGAACCAGCTTTATGGCCCTTATGGCATCATCATTGCCAGGAATAGGAAAATCTACATTATCAGGATCAGAGTTTGTGTCTATCAGGGCTACTATAGGTACGCCTAATTTTTTGGCCTCCCTTGCAGCTGTATCCTCTTTTTTCGGGTCAATTATGATAATAGCCCCGGGGATTTTTTTCATATCAGCTACCCCTGCCAGGTTCTTGTGCAGTTTAGCCCATTCCTTTTCAAGGGCCGCTTTCTCCTTTTTTGTCAGCACCTCTATGCTTGCGTCCTCTTTCATGGCTTCTATTTCTTTCATGCGTTTGACGCTGCTGCGTATAGTGCTGAAATTCGTCATCAAACCCCCCAGCCATCTTTCTGTCACAGAGAACATGTCACATCTCTGGGCCTCCGAGATTACGGCTTCCTTTGCCTGTTTCTTTGTACCGACAAAGAGCACGTTTTCACCGCGGGAGGTTATATCTCTTATAAAATTACAGGCATCTTCCAGCCTTTGGGCAGTTTTCTCCAGATTGATAATGTAAATACCATTACGCTGGCCAAAGATAAACTGGGCCATCTTGGGATTCCATCGCTTTGTCTGGTGCCCAAAATGAACACCTGCCTCTAAAAGTTGCTTCATCAGATCAGTAACCACTTAAACCTCCCTTTATTTTCTGCTATTACAAATTCCTTTACAATCGGAACATAGCAGCTGTATTATCTCCCTTTTTATTTTCAGGCGTAATAAAATTTAAAGGAGACAGATTTTAAAAATAGCCAATCACGCCATGACCCTTAAAATCAGGGCTTAAAGCTGAAGATAGATTATATCACAAAAAGTTTAAGTTGCAAGCAGATTATACTTTTAATATTCTTTAAAAACCTGCAAACTGCATCGTATAAAGCTTATTGTATAAACCCTTCCTCTCTATAAGCTCTTCATGCCTGCCCATATCCGATATCTTCCCATTTTCCATAACTATAATGTTATCAGCGTGTTTAATAGTAGAAAGCCTGTGCGCTACAACAAAAACAGTGCGCCCCCGCATGAGTCTGTCTATGGCTTCCTGGACTAATTTTTCAGACTCTGAATCAAGCTGGGATGTCGCTTCATCGAATATAAGAATTGGGGGATTTTTAAATATTGCCCTTGCTATTGCAAGGCGCTGTTTTTCGCCTCCTGAGAGCTTAAACCCTTTCTCCCCTATAATAGTATTGTATTTATCAGGCATTTCCATTATAAAATCATGGGCATTGGCTGTTTTTGCCGCATCAACGACTCTTGCAGAATCAACGTTTTTTTTGCCATATGCTATATTGGCAGATACTGTATCATTAAAAAGAATTGTATCCTGCGTAACTACACCTATCTGGCTTATTAAAGACTGTAAACTGACGTCTCTTATATCAAACCCGTCTATAGAAATACTCCCTTTTATCGGGTCGTAAAAACGGGGTATCAGGCTCACAATAGTGGTTTTTCCGGCACCGCTTGGCCCTACAAAGGCTATAACTTCTCCAGCTCTTGCTCGAAACGATATATCTGTTAACACCTCGTTTTCTTTTTCTGCATATTTAAAACAGACCCCTGAAAAAACAATCTCTTTTTTAACAGGCGGTAATATCCGGGCATCTTTTTTATCCTCTATATCAACCTTTTCATCAAGAGTTTCAAATATCCTGGCAGCGGCGGCCAGGGCCTGCTGGTTGATATTATGAACCCTGCTTAGCCTGTTAACAGGCTTCGAAAGAGACAGAACAGACAAGGAGAATACCGTAAGTGTTCCTATGGTCATGTTCCCCATGATAACCTGACTTCCGCCAAGCCATAGAATAACCATAGCTGAAACCATTGTTGCCAGTTCTGTCAAGGGGCTGACAGCAAGCACTCTTTTATTGGATTTCATAACCATCTTTTTTAAGCGCTCATTTTCCTGCCGGAATTTTTCCTTTTCATATTCTTCCATGGAAAAACCCTTTATAACCCTTATGCCAGACACAGCTTCATATAGTATATTATGTATGCCTGCCATCGATTCCTGGTACCTTTTGCTTATATGCCTTAAGCGTTTCCCTATGTATATCAGTGGCACAACTATTATTGGCATAATAATAAGAGCAAAAAATATAAACATTACACTTATGCGGAAAAAAACTGCTACACTTATAACCATAATCAGCGAAAAAATGAACTGTAAAGACTGCCAGATAAGATCGGTAAGGCCTTCTGACGTGGCATCCTGGATAATCGTTGTATCGTGTGTAATGCGTGATACAAGTGTGCCAGTACGCGAGTTGCTATAGAAATTCATGGAGAGCCTTAAAAGCTTTTCATATAAGAGGTTTCTTATGTCGCGGACTACCCTCTGACTAACCTCTCTCATAAGGAACTGCTGAAGATACATAAATACAGACCGCAAAACGAATAATACTATGTAAAAAATTATAAACATACTGAGAAGCTTCATTCTTGGTACACTGTTTATCCAGGAAACTGCATCGGATATAAAAACAGGCACATGCTTACCAGGCAAGACAATATCTTTGCCTATCATGACTTTATCTATAAAAGGTATAAAACCGCCTAAAGATATTGGCTGTAATGTTGACGACAATATCATGAACACCGCTGCACATGCCAATACCCATAAATGTGCTTTCACATACCCTATAAGCCTTATATAGTTTTTCATATATTCCGATAGTTATG
>CAZBNF010000087.1:0-4683 GCA_964493115.1 uncultured Planctomycetia bacterium
AAACAGGGTGGCAACTTATCTTGAAAAGACATCAGCCTTACAACGCAAGGTAAAATCAGCTATGGTATATCCTATCGCTGTAATATCCATATCAATAGCAATAACAATATTTCTTTTGGTAAAAGTAGTGCCTACGTTTCAGGGCATATTCGACATGCTGGGCGGGTCATTGCCTCTTCCCACGCAGATACTTATCTTCGTAAGCAATACACTGCGCAAGTGGTTTGTTTTCGGGTTTATAGGCATTGTTGTTTTGGTAATTGCATTAAAGCGTTATGCCATGACAGAGGGGGGTAAACTTTTTTTTGATCGCCTTATCCTGAAACTGCCTGTTTTTGGGGACATAGTAAGAAAGGTAAGTGTTGCTAAGTTTTCAAGGACACTTTCAACGCTTGTAAAAAGCGGCGTGCCTATATTAAGCAGTCTTGATATTGTCGCAAAGACTGCGGGCAATAAGGTAGTAGAGATGGCTGTTAATGATTCAAAGAAGGCAGTGAGAGAGGGAAAAAATCTTGCAACCCCTCTTTCGAAGAGTGCTGTTTTTCCACCTATGGTAGTCAGGATGATATCAGTAGGAGAGCAGGCAGGCGAGCTTGAGAAGATGTTAAGTAAGATTGCTGATTTCTATGATGAGCAGGTTGATGCTGCTGTAGCAGGACTTACAAGCATAATAGAGCCTATGATTATACTTTTTTTAGGTGTTGTTGTAGGTGGAATAGTGCTTTCCATCTTCATGCCTATATTCAAGATTACTGAGATAATCGGGGGGTAAGTTGCAGGCGTTTTAAAACGTCTGTTTATTTTTTTCTTCTAAAATAGCATTCTTCATATTGACACACCAACGTCTCTATGCTATGCTTTAAATGGAAGAAGTAATCATACATAACATAATAACGACCCATCCTGGGATGAGAGGAGGCGAAAAAAGATGAAGATGAAGAGACTTGGAAAAAGAGGTTTTACGCTTGTTGAAATCATGATAGTAGTTGCAATTATAGCTCTGTTGGCTGCAATAGCCATACCTAATTTGCTTAGGGCAAGGCATAATGCCAATGAAGCAGCTGCAATAGCTTCATTAAGGACAATGAGCACTGCAGAGGAATCATATCGTGCAGCGCAGAATCCTCCTAGATATGGTACACTTGCTCTGCTTGCGGCTGCTGTACCGCCATATATTGACGCTACACTGGCTGCTGGCGCAAAGCAGGGGTATAATTATGTTATGACAGTAGCCCCTACGGCTAATGTATATCAGGTGACAGCAACGCCTCAGACAGTCGGCACAACTGGTACAAGAGTATTTCGTGTTGACCAGACAGGAGTTATATTTGATGTCACAAATGCCCGTCCGATAGAGTAATCTATTAGGTGTAATGTATTATAGAAATAGCCTCGTTTAATCGGGGCTATTTCTTTTTTACTTAAACATTGATTTTTTACATTGACACTGCATACAATATATATTACACTTATTGTATGAACAAAAAAGCTTTTACTTTAATAGAGATTATGGTGGTAGTAAGCATAGTTTCACTGCTTGCTGCCTTATCTATATCCATGATGCTGCGAAACAGGATTACTACCAACGAGATAGTGGCAATTACTTCATGTAAGACAATAGTCTCTGTATGCCAAAGTTATTTTTCCTCAAACATTCCTCATTCTTATCCGCCTAATCTGGCAACCCTTGGCACGGCCGGCCCTTTAGGGCCTTCCTATATTGATACGAGCCTGGCATCCGGGGTTAAGGCAGGTTATATTTATACATATTCACTTACAAGCCCTGTTTCATTTATATTAAATGCGGATCCGCAATTTCCAGCAAGAACAGGTGTCAGGTATTTTTATACGGATGAGACAGGAAGGATTACAGCAAGGGAAGGGGGGGCCGCAGGTCCTGGCGATGTACCCATCTAATTATTAATCTATATGTTAAAACAGAATCTCTTTCTTTTATCCAATAAAAAGCTGCAACTTAAAAACACAGCAAAGGGCTTGACTTTATTTGAGTTGGCTATTGCTATAGCAATATTCGTGCTGGCTGCCTCAGGTATCTTTAGTCTTTTGATAGCTTGCAGTACAATCACAGAATCATCCGGCAATATTAGTCGTATGATAAATATTGCGCGCGAGGAATTAGAAAATAATGTTATGACAGCTAATTTTGTGAATCTCGCAACCTATGCAGTCTTGCCTCCTGATATCCCAGCAGATACAAGTTTGGCCTGTTATATACAAAATCACCCGACTATTTTAGGTGTCAAACAGGCGACTATTGTTGTCTGCTACAAGGAAAAGCCAGACCGTGTTATTGGAGAAGATCAGAATCTTAACGGGGCATTAGATGGTGGTGAAGATTTAAATGGTGATGGAAGGCTCAGTTCATCATGTGAAATAGCAACATTTATTATGCGGACTGAATAGATGGATGAGAAGAATGGACTTTGTCGACATGGATTTACGCTTATAGAAGTAATGGTAGTGCTGTTTATCTTTACTATTGTCATAGGCGCAAGCTATCTTATGATGGACAGCGGTGAAAAAAGCTGGCATTCAGGAGATGCTGTTATACAACTTCAGGAGGATATAAGGCAGGCTATCAACGATATGGTGTATGAATTATCCGAAGCATCGGCTTCTAGAATTATAATTAGCGCAGGGGGAAATTCTATTGCATTTCAGACACCTGTTGATGAAGCAGGTAGCGGAAGCTGGGAAGATATTAATCAGGATGCAATACCTGATTTTTATCTTGAGGATACTTTAGACGCGAACAATGATATCCGCTGGGGTGGCTACCTTATGCGCGAGGATCCTTCATTTGATAGTGTTATGTCGCCTCAAGGCCCAAGGGCAAACAGGCAAGTACTTTTTGTGCTTGTAGGTGATGAAATAAAAAGGCGTGTTTTAGATCCGACAGGTGTTATTATTGAAGATATAACCCTGGTAGACGATGTATCTAATTTAACTTTTAGTATGGATTCAAATGGTGTGATAACAATCAATATTATTACCCAGCGGCAGTCGATTGATCAGAATCTTGTTATATATTCTATAGATTCAGCTGTTTTAGTAAAAAACAATGGATAGGTATGAAGATTCTAGAAAATAAAAAAGGTATAGCGCTTGTTACTGTCTACATTGTCATAGTAGTTATAATGGGGGTTCTTGCGATTTTTACTTCTCGTAGCATAAACGATTTTAGAATTGCTCACAGGGAAAAAGATACCTTAAGGGCATACTATGCTGCTGAAGCGGGTTTAAGTACTATAGGTATAGACATATATAATGCCTTCAAAGCATCAAATGAATGGGCCTCCAATAAAAACTCTCTTGCGTTTAGGCTCTGGTTTGGCTATCCTGATTCAGAGCCTGGCTGGGATGCTGCGCAAAGGCGTGCCAGGTTTATATCAAATTATCCCGGTTTTCCTATAACAGGAATGATAGATAATTGCCAGTATACAGTTATATTGCCATCAGATACAGCTGACCCAATTGTACCGACTGATGACGGAGTACTTGTTAAATTGATAGCAGTAGGTAGAGCCCCTCATTTCGGAGGAACTGTTACAAAAGTGATAGCAAGGACTATCTTCTATGGGATGAAGCCATCTCCTATATTTAATTACGCATATTTTATAAATAATTATGGATGGCTTTGGGGAGGCGGTATTACTGTAAACGGGGATGTCCGTTCAAATGGAAATTTTTCTTTAAATGGGAACCCACGAATAAACGGAGATATATATGCATCAGAAAATCCTGATTTAGGAACAGTTGGAACAATATCAGGAGGTAATAGAAATTGGGATATACCTGCATATATCAACCATGCAACTAATAGTATGAGGCCTACAAATCCTACGGACCCCTCTAACCCCAGTGGTACAGCTTATCCGGCAGGTTATGATGGTGAAAGTGAACGTTTTCAGTATCAGGAAGTTCTTGAGATGCCTTATCTGGGCAACTTGACAACATATAAACAGCTGGCTCAGTTAAAAAATGGACAAATTATACAGGGTGGGAATATCATTGTTAATAATGTATACAATGGTAATGGTCCTGATGGTGTAGCAGGCACACCTGATGACGGAAGTATAGTTTTAATCGGCACAGCAGATAACCCCATAGAAATAAATGGGCCTGTTGTAGCTGATGGAGATGTTATTATAAGGGGTGTTGTATCCGGGCAAGGTACTATATATGCCGCAAGGAATATGCATATTATTGGAGATATTACATATCAGAATCCACCTTCATGGTCGCATCCTGACGCTGATCCAGCTTCAACTGTTATCTTAAATAGTACAGCTGATTTTATTGGTCTTGCCTGTAAAGGCAATGTTATCATAGGAGATTATACAAGAAACGACTGGCTGAACACCTGCGGAAACTATCTAAGGCCCCCTTTTACTCAAGGGTATGGAACAGATACGTCCGATGCTGTTATAGGATATGATTCGGATAATGACCCTTCTAATGGCTATTGGTTTAATGGCGATTATACAGTACCTGATGGCGGAAACAAGGATAATGGTGAAGGCAGTCTAATTGATCGCAGATATTACGAGTCTTCTCTGTCGAATGATATTATAAGCAGTATAGCCTCACCGTCTAACCAGATAAGGAATATAGATGGTATTATTTATACTAACCATGCTTTTGCCGGGAGGGTAGGCAGTT
>CAZBNF010000088.1:0-4584 GCA_964493115.1 uncultured Planctomycetia bacterium
TCATTTTTATACCCCACTTTTAATTCCTTGTAATAGGCCTCTGCCGTGCTTTGCGTATTATCAGTATCTGTCATAATAGCAATAGCGCCAACGCGGCCAGGTTCCCTGCCAAATGCCTTTTTATAATCCTCGTATATATTTCTTTGGGCATAAACCCATTTGCCCAAATTCTTTTTACCCGATTCTACGACAAAAAGCTTTATATTATCTGAATATGGGCTTGTAATAATGGTCTCAGCAGGTAGATCTTTATCCCAGACATACTCCAGGCACCTGGTGAAATTAAATGAAAGCCTTGGAAATATTACATACACTCTCGCTGCATAATCGTCCTTCTCAACCCACTGGCCGCTTGTATCTTCATTATCGGATATTTTTGGCTTTAAGGGAAACCTTAGGACCTGCCACTGCCAGCCTATCATGGGTAACTTTTTTGGGTCAAACTTTATCTCATAAAAAATCCCTGATGCGGCATTTTCGCTGTGGGCCCTGAGATATCTGTCATCTTTATTTGCTTTAATAGAATAAAAAACGCGCCCTTTGAATATCTTTTCCTGCCATTCAGAAAGCGCGTTTTTTTCTTTGAAGGGAAATTGCCTGGGCAGCTTATCTGCAAAAGCATAGGCTGTTAACGCAAAGGCGGTAAAAATTAGAAAAAAATATATACTAAGCCATTTTTTAAACATGCTTCCTTTGGCTTGTTATCTGGTAAGAAAGCGGGACCGTGCCTTTTTTGCCCCGAAAAATTCCTTTGTAAATTTCATAGCCTTTTTTTCATCATACTTAAGACATGAAAATACGTTTATATAGGCTGTCTTCCATAGCTCTGAGAAATGTCCTGTTATAGAGCTTGTCTCTATAAGTTGAACCAAAGAATATCCTTTTGTATAAGCGGCATTGTCTCCAAAATAAGGTATAAGTGTCTTTCCAAATTTTTTCATTTTTATGAGCTTGCAAAGACGGTCAACATATTCTTTGAGTTTTTTTCTTGAAGTTAGAACCTCCATGTCGCAATCATAAAGATCCATAACAAGCTCATAACCATAAGTCTTTTTCTTCATCCTCTAGTTCTCCCCATACATTGGGCAGATATGTCCTGCCATGGTAAGCCTGCAGTTGGTGCAGGATACAAAATATACCTATAAAATAAGCATATTTATACAAATATTTAAGGCTTTTGTCAATATGTTTTTATATTCGTTTACTTTTATCTGTATTATACATAAAATCCGTGCCCTCTGCAATATAAAACAGAGGCAAATCCAAGAACGATGGATTCTCATCTATTATTGTTTTAAGCCCCATATTATCAAGTAAGGATATGAAAGGATCTGGGTCAAGCTCTTCTACATTGACCATAGTTTTTGCATCCCAGGCCCCTGTAGATATAAGCATTGCTGCTGCAACTGGCGGGACTCCTGCAGTATAAGAAATTGCCTGAGATTCCACCTCTCTATAGCACTGCGCGTGATCGCAAATATTGTAAATAAACATTTCTATCTTATCCTTACCCTTATAACCTCTTATGAAATTCCCTATACAGGTTTTACCTTTATAATCAGGGGCAAGTGATGATGGGTCGGGAAGCAGTGCCTTTAAAACCTTTAAAGGCACTACCTCAACACCGTCTGATATCTTTATGGGTTTTTCTGATATAAGGCCTATATTTTTTAACACAGTAAACACGTTTATGTAGTGGTCACTGAATCCCATCCAGAAACGAATACTGTTTGCGTCTATATTTTTCGATAGGGAATGAAGCTCGTCATGTCCATTTAAATATACCGGCTGCTTTCCTACAACAGGGAAATCATATGTCATCTTTATAGAATGGACATCCTCCATAACCCATTTTCTGTCAATCCATGTCCATACCTTTTTAAACTCTCTGAAATTAATCTCGGGATCAAAATTAGACGCAAAATATTTTCCGTGATCTCCTATGTTAACATCCATTATATCTATTGTATTTATCTTGTCGAAATAATGCTTAATGGCTAAAGCGCAGTAAGCATTGACTACCCCTGGGTCAAACCCGGCACCCAGGATAGCTGTAATGCCGCGCTCTTTGCACCTGTCTTTTCGTTTCCACTCATAGTTCGCATACCAGGGGGGGTCTTCACAAACCCTATCAGGCTCTTCATGTATTGCAGTATCTATGTAGGCCGCACCGGCATCGATGCATGCCTCAAGCAAAGACATGTTGACATATGCCTGCGCGAGATTTATCACTATCTGTGAGTTTGTTTCTTTTATAAGTTTTATCGTAGAGGGTATATCTAAAACATCAATCTGCCTGGAGCATACGCTTTTAGAGGCATCTTTTATATGCCTTTTCCTTTTTATGCTGTCTATGATGCTATCACACTTGTCCTGTGTCCTTGAAGCAATACAGATATCACCTAAAACATCGTTGTTTTGCGCGCATTTGTGCGCCGCGACATGGGCAACGCCTCCGGCGCCTATAATTAATACATTTTTCTTCATCTATAAACTTCCTCCTTATTAAAAAATATATTAATCAAGATAAACTGTTTATAAAATCCCTATAACCGAATTCACGGATCAGCTCTATTTTTCCATTAAGCCTTTTTACTGCTATTGAGGGCATCTTAAGGCCATTAAACCAGTTTTTCTTAACCATAGTATAGCCACCGGCATCTTGAAATCTTACAATGCTCCCCGGCTTTAGTCTTTTTTTGAAAGAATAGGCCCCAAATATATCGCCTGCCAGGCATGAGCGGCCTGCAACCATATATTTAAACGGGCCTTTTGACGCATCATCAATTTTTGCACTTATCCTATACACTAACAAATCCAACATATGCGCCTCTGTCGAGGCATCGACAACGGCGATATCTGTCTTATTGTGCACGATATCAAGAACCGTAGAGACCAACTCTGTTGATTCTGTTATTACACTTTCTCCCGGTTCAAGATATACCTGCACATCAAAGCGTTTAGCAAATTCCTTTATTTTTTTGGAGAACTCCTCTACCGGATAACCTTTTCGCGTAAAATAAAGGCCTCCGCCCAAGCTTACCCATTTACAATATTTTAGTATATCCTTATATTTATTTCCAATATAATCTATGCTTAGGGAAAAATTTTTGATATCAGCGTTTTCGCAGTTAAAATGAAACATTAGTCCATTTATATACGGCAAAACTGTCTTAATAGAACTCTTATCGACTACACCTAAACGTGAAAATTTACGTGCCGGATCCGCCAGATCAAAGTTGGAATAACTTATGCCGGGGTTTATCCTAAGCCCCAAATCAGATTTCTGCACATAAGGATAAAACATCTTAAGCTGTGATACGGAATTAAAGATAATCTTACAGGCAATCTTTCTGAGCTGCTCAATCTCATCCTGTTTATAGGCCACGGAATAAGCGTGAACTTCTTTACCAAACTTTTCATATCCCAGGCGCGCCTCATATAAGGAGCTCGATGTGGTCCCATCCATGTATTTTTTTATCAGGCCGAAAACGCTCCAGGCTGCAAAACATTTAAGCGCTAAAACACATTTAGCCCCTGAATTTTCTCTAATGTATTTTATCTTTTTAAGGTTTTGCAACAACCTTCTTTCGTCTATCAAATAATACGGTGTCTTTAATCGAATCATTATCTTAACCCTTAAAGATTAAAAAGCTCTTGCGCATATTTATTCGCAAGAGCTTATTTGTCAACACACGGCCCTAAAGCATTGTAGTGTTGGAACACCTAATCAGGGCTCTTGCCTTTGCGAAAAAGATTATAATATCCTGATAATTTGGCCCGGAAATTAAACGGCTTATTCATATCAGAGTCCGTTACCTTTATCCTATTAATCTCATAAACATCACTATTGAGCTTATCAAAACCCCGGTTAGTTGCACATGCGCCTTTATACCCGGCATTTCGTACGATTTCTTTTATCCTGTCATTAAAACCGCCTGTTGGATAGCAGAAATATTTCACCTCTTTGCCTATCTGGCCTTCTATGCCCGACTTGCTGGATACTATCTCAGAAACAAGCACTTGCTCATCCTTGATAGAAGGTAAGTAAGCCCCGGCCGTTGCGTGTGCGCCAAATGCTATGTTATTTTTGGCCATGAGCCTTACCTGATCCCACGTAAGATACATATCCTGACTGCCTATATTGGCTGTCTCAAGAAAAATTATTGCAGGCATATCGTATTTTGACAAAACAGGGAATGCCTTTATATAATTATCCTCAATGCCGTCATCAAATGTCAATACCACCTCTTTACGGGAAAATTTTTTGCCTGCTAATATTGCGTCTACAAGCTCATCCAAAGATATCACAGCATAGCCCGCATCCCGTAAATATTGCATCTGTTCTTGAAAATTTTCACGAGTTACACTTAAACTGTCTGCCGGCTGCGTTGCAATAGAATGATACATAAGCACAGGCACTGTATAGCGTGGCTGCATATAAAAAAAATAAAACGACCCTGCAACAAGGACTACCAGAAAAATGGCTGCTATTAATTTTTTAAAAAATCGCATAAAAATCTATTCTCCGTAATGTCTGTATAACACACACAGCCTTAAACGTCAAGGTTAATCAAGCAACGG
>CAZBNF010000089.1:0-2810 GCA_964493115.1 uncultured Planctomycetia bacterium
CTTATCTGGACAACAACCCCATGGACATTAATAGCCAATGTGGCTGTAGCAGTACACCCTGAGAGGAAATACGTGGTGATTGACACTGGTGATGGCAATATTATCCTGGCTCATGATCTGCTGAACCAGGTCTGCGAAAAAACAGCTTTAAAAAAGGGCAAAATAGTTGCAAGCTTGAAAGGCAAAGAGCTTGAGAATTTATCTTATGAACATCCATTTGGATTACGCGAAGGAAAAATTGTATTAGCAGAGTATGTATCAATGGAAGAGGGAACAGGCTGTGTGCATACAGCGCCGGGCCATGGCCAGGACGATTATATCACGGGCCAGATTTATGGGCTTGAAACAATTATGCCGGTAGATGAAAAGGGGTTGTTTACAGAGCAAGCGGGAGAGTTTAAAGGAGAAAATGTACATAAGGCAAACACAGCTATTATAGATAAATTAAAAGGCCTTGGACTACTTTTACATAGTGAATCAATAACACATTCCTATCCCCATTGCTGGAGATGTAAAAGCCCTATAATTTTCAGGGCAACAGAGCAGTGGTTTATGTCAATAGACCACGACAATTTAAGGAGAGCTATCTTAGATAAAATAAAACAGATCCAATGGGTGCCTGCTCAGGGTCAGGATCGTATAATGTCCATGTTGGATACACGCCCGGACTGGTGCCTGTCAAGACAGAGATATTGGGGGGTTCCGATACCGGTCTTTATGTGCAAATCTTGTAAAAGATGGATTGCAGATCATAAGCTTATAGATCATTTTGCAAGTATTGTAAATGAAAAAGGCACGGATGCATGGTTTGAACTTAACGCAAAAGAACTTTTACCAGATAACTATAAGTGCCCATACCCTGATTGCGGGGGAGAAGATTTTCAAAAAGGTGAGGATATCCTTGATGTCTGGTTTGAATCAGGCGTTAGCCACCAGGGGGTATTAAAACAAAGAAAAGGCCTGAGCTACCCTTGTGATCTTTACCTTGAGGGAAGTGACCAGCACAGGGGCTGGTTTCAGTCATCCATTATAACCTCCATGGCAATAGATAATGTCTCTGCTTTTAAATCCGTTCTTACCCATGGTTTTGTAGTTGATGGCATGGGAAGAAAGATGTCAAAATCATTGGGCAATGTTGTTTCGCCCCAGGAGATTATTAAAGATTACGGGGCTGATATACTCAGGCTTTGGGTGGCTTTTTCAGATTATAATGACGATATAAGGATATCAGATCAAATAATAGCACGCCTGGTTGAGGCGTATCGTAAGATTCGCAATACAGCAAGATTTATGCTTGGAAATATATATGACTTTGATTTTGACAAGGACAGAGTCGAATATGATAATATGCGTGAAATAGATAAATGGGCAATATCCAGGGCCCACAGGCTCTTAAGGGATATGATTGGTTTTTATGAAAGTTTTCAATTCCACAAAGTATACCATAATCTTTATGCTTTTTGTATAGTTGATATGTCTAATTTTTATATGGATATCGTAAAGGATATACTTTATACATTTAAAAGCGATTCTTGCCAGAGGCGTTCATGCCAAAGTGCCCTTTATATCATTCTTGGTATAATAGCCAAGGTTATAGCGCCGGTCCTGGTTTTCACATCAGAAGAGATATGGCGGGCCATGCCCAAGAGGGAAGGCAAAGCAGAAAGTGTCCACTTGAGTTTTTTTGATAAAGAAGAAAGTCTTAAGATAGATGATGTATTAGAGGAAAAATTCGCCCGCCTTAGGAAAATAAGAGACGTTGTATTAAAAGTGCTTGAAGCCAGGCGTGTTTCTGGTATAATAGGCAGTTCATTGGAGGCAAGGGTTGTGCTGTATGCGGCGTCTGATAAAGAGTATAGTTTCTTAAAAGAAAACGAAAGTGGGCTTGCCGCACTTTTCATAGTCTCTCAGGTAGGCATAGAAAAAGGTGCTTTTCCTGATGAAGCTGTCCAGGACGAAGACGTCCCATCTATCCGTATTTATGTTGATAAGGCAATTGGCGAAAAATGCAGCAGGTGCTGGAATTTTAGTGATACTACAGGAAAATACAGCCAATACCCCGGTATTTGCAAAAGATGCCATAATGTGTTAGTTTCTGTGAAAGGAGATAATCTGTAATGGACAAGCGGGAAAAAGCTAGATTGAAGAAAATACTATTGAAAATGAGAGAGGATATTGCTGCCAAAGTGCGTAATATCGAAAAGGAAAACCTGGGCCGGCTGCAAAAAGATGCTACAGGTGACCTCTCAGGATATGGTATGCACATAGCTGACGTGGCAAGCGATAATTTTGAGCGTGAGTTATCGCTTGGACTGGCTGCCAATGAGCGGGAACTCATTTATAAAATAGACAATGCCTTGAAGAGATTAAAGGAACGCGATTTTGGTGAGTGCGAGGCTTGCGGCAAGATAATAGGGCTTAAGCGTTTAAGCGC
This sequence comes from uncultured Planctomycetia bacterium, assembly GCA_964493115.1. Lineage (GTDB taxonomy): Bacteria > Omnitrophota > Gorgyraeia > JABMRG01 > JABMRG01 > CAZBNF01. The sequence continues at coordinate 2,435 of CAZBNF010000089.1, forward strand.
TGTCCCGTATGCTATGATGTGCGTAAAGTGCCAGGAGCAGGCAGATAAAGCCTGAAGCAGGGCTGATATTGTGTGGTTTTTTTTAACGATATTTATCGTTGTATTTTCAATCGACAGAATTCTCAAAATTCTGGTGGCTGAGAATTTTTCTTTAGGTGTTTCGTGTCCTGTCTTGAAAGATATATTCCATATTACCCCTGTACACAACAGGGGGATAGCGTTTGGTTTATTCGGAAACACTAATAATATTGTATTTATATGTGTAGCTTTTTTTATATTATCTTTTCTGTTGTACTTTATAATAATCAAAAAACCTAAACCCACTTTATTGCTATCAGGCATTTCTCTTATATTTTCAGGCGCTGTAGGCAACCTT
>CAZBNF010000089.1:2910-4532 GCA_964493115.1 uncultured Planctomycetia bacterium
TAATAGGTAATTTATGCACCCAATACTTTTTACCATAGGCCCTATCAAGATATACTCATACGGAGTTATGCTGGCCGTAGCTTTTCTTGTTTCTCTTAACTTAGCATCAACACGATGCGTACTTTTTAATATCAAAAGAGATATTTTTAGTACCCTTGTAATCATACTCCTTGTTTCTGGTATAGTGGGAGCGCGCATGGTGTATGTGTTGTCTAATTTAGATTTTTTTATACAATACCCCCTGGACGTTTTTATGATAAACAGGGGAGGCCTTGTGTTTTACGGAGCGCTTATCCTTTCGCCTGTATTTGGTATAGCTTATGCTAAGAAGGCCGGTATTTCAATACCTGACGCGGCGGATCTTCTCGCTCCTTTTATAGCCCTCGGTCATTCCATAGGCAGGATAGGCTGTTTTTTAAATGGCTGTTGTTTTGGAAGGCCAACAGACTCTATTTTCGGAGTTCAATTCCCTTTTAGCCCAGTCAAGGTATACCCTACGCAGCTTTTTTCATCAGCAGGACTGTTTTGCATATTCCTTGTACTTCTCTTTATGCAAAAAAGACGCGGGTTTAAAGGCCAGATCATAGCGTTGTATCTTGTTATGTATGGGGTTTTCAGATTTTTTATAGAGTTTCTTAGGGGAGATCTTGCGCCGCTATTTTACAGCTTAAGCCTTACCCAGATTATCAGTATAATATCTGTTGCCTCAGGCATATTATTATTTTATATCTCAAAGCGCTATGAATAAAGAATCCTTTAAAGCACAGGCGCCGGATAAAGGCAAAAGGCTTGATATATATCTTTTTGAAAAACTAAGCAGTCTTTATTCTCGCAGTCAATTGAAACGTTTCATCCGGCAGGGCCTTGTCCATGTTTCAGGCGCTATCCGTAAGCCCAAGTATCAGGTCAAAGAGGCCGACTCAATAGATGTGGCCTTCCCGCAGGCAGAAAACGAGCACATACCCGCTCAGGATATACCCCTTGATATTATTTACGAAGACAGCGATATTGTTGTAATCAATAAACCTTCTGGTATGGTTGTCCACCCCGCCTCCGGCAACAAAGAGCATACCCTTGTTAACGCGCTTATGTTTCATACAAAAGGAAAACTCGCCCACGTAGACAGCAGCCCCCGGCCCGGCATAGTCCATAGATTAGACAAAGAGGTATCAGGCCTTATGGTTGCGGCAAAGACAGATAATGCTTGCCGTGTGTTAACCGAGGGTTTTAAGAAAAGGTCAATAAAGAGGACATACATAGCATTCGTTGAAGGTAATGTGGCTAATGATACAGGCCGCGTGGAATTGCCTATCGGCAGATCTTCGAGAGACAGAAAAAAAATGGCAGTAAAGTTTTTTAATGCCAAGGAAGCATCGACCGGCTTTGAGGTTGTAAAAAGGTTTACAGATTATACCAAGCTGCGTATCCAGATAGCAACCGGCAGGACGCACCAGATAAGAGTGCATATGTCTTATTTGGGGTATCCTATTATAGGAGATCTGAAGTACGGCGGCAGGAAATTTACCAGGATAGCTCTTTACGCGGCAGAGCTTAAGTTTGTTCATCCAAGCTCAGGCAAGGAGCTCTTGTTTAAAGTTGATATGCCTGATGCGCTTAAGGAG
>CAZBNF010000090.1:0-2718 GCA_964493115.1 uncultured Planctomycetia bacterium
CTTCATGAAATAACCAATGCCATGAGAACAACACTTAACCTGCCTGAGGTGCTTTATATAATACTGAGCGCTGTCACATCTCAGGAAGGATTGGGGTTTAACAGGGCAATGCTGTTTTTAGCCAATAAGAGCCGTTCAACATTAGAGGGCGTTATGGCAATAGGCCCTACAAGCCATGAAGAGGCCTATGCCACATGGAATAAGATAAAGGAAGAAAAATTAAGCCTTGATAAAATAGTTGACATGTTTCACAGGATAGACAGCCATGTTGTAAAATCTCCCCTCAATAATATTGTTAAAAAAACCAGGATATCTTTAAGCGAAGGCAGCTCAATACTGGCAATGTGCATGCTCGAGGGGATGAATTTCGAGGTCACAGCAAAGGCATCCAGGGCCAAAATCCATGACGCTGTCCTTGATGCGCTGCAGATTGATTTTTTTGTATGCGTACCTCTAAAAGGAAAGAGTGAAACTCTGGGTGTGCTTCTAGTCGACAATATGATAACAAAAAAACCAATCACAAAAGATGATATAAGAATACTGGCAATGTTCGCGAACCAGGCGGGCCTTGCCATAGAAAACGCGCATCTATACGAAACAACTAAGTTCCAGGCTCATACTGACTCTCTTACAAGACTGTGGAATCATGGGTATTTTCAAAACTCAATTTACGAGCATATAAAACAGGCAAGACTTAATAAATCAGCTGCTACCCTTGCCATGATCGATCTCGATAATTTCAAGGCCTATAATGATATACTGGGCCATCAAAAAGGAGATGTCGCGCTTCGTGAAGTCGCGTCTATAATCAAAAAAAGCACCCGCAGCCAGGATATTGCCTGCAGATATGGCGGCGAAGAATTCGCGATAATAATGCCTGGCATAACAAAAGATGACGCTGTTTACGTTCTCGAAAGGTTACGATCTGCTATTGAACGCACTTTTAAGCGCGTTGATAAAAAGAGCACTTTTCCCCCTCTTACCATAAGCGCCGGCATATCAACATTCCCCTATGACGCCCAAAAAAAAGAAGACCTCATCAAAAAAGCTGATGAGGCCCTATATGCAGCAAAGAATATGGGAAAAAACAGAATAACATCCTGCTAGAAATTATTCTCTGTAACCGGCTCTGCCACGCTGACTTCTTCGACAGGCTCTTGCCTGATTTCTTTTAATCTCTTTACGCCCTCTATTTGGGCTTGTTCTCTTCGTTGTTCAATCTGCGCGTCATCAGCAAGCTTTACAGAGACAATCTTTGATATACCCGATTTTTCCATTGTTATCCCATACATTACATCGGAGACGGATATCGTCTTTTTGTTGTGTGTTATCACAATAAACTGGGTTGAATGTATAAACTCCTCAAGCATCTTGCTAAAACGATCAATATTGGCCTCATCCAGAGGGGCATCTATTTCATCCAGCACGCAGAAAGGCGTAGGCTTTACCTTAAACAGGGCAAACAGAAGGGCCACTGAGGTAAGCGCCTTCTCTCCTCCGGATAAAAGAGATATAGATTGAAGCTTCTTGCCCGGAGGACGGACAATTATCTCTATACCACTTTCAAGGATATCTGCCTGGTCCATCAAGAAAAGCTCTGCTGTACCGCCTCCAAACAACAGCTTGAAATATTCTTTAAACGCCACTTTAATGGCCTCAAATGTCTCAATGAACATCTTTCGTGTGGTGCGGTTTATCTTATTGATTGCCTTATGAAGAGATTCCTTTGCATTTATAAGGTCTTGCTGCTGAGTGCTTAAGAACTCATACCTTTCCTTTAGCTCTTTATGTTCATCTATGGCAACCATATTCACAGGCCCCATTTTTTCGATTTTTTCCCTAAGAGCGGACAATTCATCAACCATTAAATCGAAATCCTCAGCGCCATTAAATATAACGCCTTCATTTTCTATGTCAATCTTATAAGCTGACTCTATTCTCTCTTTTATGCTGTTTGACGTATAAGAGAGCTCACTGGCATTAAGATGACAATTTGATATAGAGCTTCTCATCTCATCAAGGTCTTTTTGCATGTCGTGGGTTTTATTTTCAGACTGCTCCACAAAAATATAAACCCTGCCTCTTTCCTCCTGAAGATTTAAAAGCTCCTGATCTACTTCATTAAGGCCAGCACTCAAATCTTCGTTCAGGTTTGTCAGATTTTCTATATCAATCTTTAAGGCATTTGATTTAGACTGCGACTGTTCAAGCTGAATGCTTCTCTCAGAAGCAGATATCTTTTCGTTTTCAATAGCGCTCTTAAGCATATTAAGAGTAGCGTTTTGCGACTCGTATTTTTCACTCACAAGAGACATCTCTGTGCGCAGCTCTGCTAGCAGGGTTATGACGCTTTCTTTTTCTGAGGTTTTTTCAGCTATTGTCTGCTGACTGCCGCTAATTGACCTATCTGTTTCGTTCTGTTTGACTTCAAGGCCGCTGTATTGCGCGCTTAAGGATTCTTCACGGGATTTAAGGGAAGTTTCTTCTTCAACGGTTTCCTCAAGTTCAAGTTTTATAAGCTTAAGCTCTTCCTGCAGCCTTTCCCTGTGTTCTGATATCTTCACGCGCTGAGTATCTATTGAATTAAGCTTTATCTCTTCCCGCTTAGACATATCTTCCTGGCCTGATACATCTTTCTTTATCTGCTCCAGCCTGAAAGCCATGCGTGAGTGTTCCTGTTCATATTCAGCTATCTGCGCCCTTAGCCTGTCAACATCG
>CAZBNF010000090.1:2818-4490 GCA_964493115.1 uncultured Planctomycetia bacterium
CTGTATCGTTTAAAATTATAAAGTGAGCCCTTCCACTTTTGCTGGTCTTAAGAAACTCAAGCGCTTTTTGCCGCGCAAAAATATTTTCAACTATTACAGCCTGGCTCATTTCACCTAAAGCCGCTTCAAGTGGCTTAATAAGTGACTCTTTTGCCTGTATTACATCAGCTACAATTCCTACAAAGAGTTCCTTTTGGCTGGGATCTTTCTCTATGAATTCCATATATGCCTTAACTCCGTCTGAAAGCCCCTCCCTTTTTTGCTTGAGGTCTTTAAGTACATCGAGCTTGGAGCCTGATGAGGCAAGCCTTTGTTTAAGCTTATCAATAAGATCCGTTTTTTCTTTAAAATTTATAGTAAGCTGGGTAGAGGCATTTTTAAGGCAATGCAGGAGTTGTAATACGTTTTCAAGCGCTTTTCTTTGCTCCGCATAGGAGCTTTCAACAGACTGCATGTTGAGGGATACCCCATCCACATCCTTACCTATCTTATCTTCTTCTATGCTGAGTCTTCTATGACGTGATGAAGCGGCGCCTAAAGCTGCTGATATTTTGCTTAGCTCATTTCTTAGTTTAGACTGGCTGGAGGCATTCTCCATAATGCTTACCTTTGCCTCCGCGATCGTCGACTCACATTTCTTTATAATATCTGTAATGCTGCTTAAATTCCCCTCTGTCTGTTTTATCAAGGACAGCTTTGTCTCTCTTTCTGTATGGATCATGCCAAACTCAGATTCCAAAGCAGCTATCTTCTGGCTTATCCCTGATGACCTTTTTGATATTTCCTCTAATTCTCTTGAAAGCGATTCACAGCGCTGCTTAAGCTCCTCTATCCTTTCGGTATTTACCTTTACGCTGTTCTCATTTTTATCTATATTTACCCGTACCCCGGACAGGGCCTGCCTCTTGCCTGATATGTTTTCATCCAGAGAATTAATCTTATCGCGATGCAGCCTGAGTTCATCCTGCTGCAGGCTAAGTTCTAAGGAAAGCTGGCCTTCTTTCTGCTTGAGGGATATAATACTCGATTTTTTATCGGACTCTTTTTCTTTTACGCCGCTATATTCACGAACAGCTAGTTTTATATCAAGCTCTTTCATTTTTTCAAATTCAGCACGAAACCTCTCGGCCTTATGGGCCTGTCTTTCTATTGAATTTATCTGGCGCTTTATCTCATTTACAATATCGGCAATCCTTACTAGGTTGCTCTCGGTATTCTCCAGCTTATTAAGGGCTTCTTTTCTCCTGGCCTTGTATTTTGTGATACCGCTTGCCTCTTCAAAAATCTCGCGCCTATCCTCAGGCCGGGAGTGAAGCACCCTGTCCATCTTTCCCTGCTCTGCTATAGAATATGAACTTACTCCCATGCCTGTACCGGCTAAAAGGGTATTAATGTCTCTAAGGCGCACTTGCGTCTTATTTATAAGATATTCGCTCTCACCAGAACGGTATACCCTTCTGGTGATTATGACCTCGTCATAATCAATGGGAAATATTCTGTCCTTGTTGGAAAAAGTTAAAGATACTTCGGCAAGATTTACAGGCTGGGTACTATCGCTACCATTAAAAATAACGTCTTCCATTTTAGAGCCGCGCAGTTCTTTAGCGCTCTGTTCGCCAAGAACCCACTTGATGCTGTCACTTACATTAGACTTTCCGCATCCATTGGGCCC